>DATJTE010000180.1:0-74542 GCA_035503715.1 Rhizobiaceae bacterium
GTCAGCAAACATGCCCGATGTGCCCTTGCTCACCTGGTGTCCAACCGCCACCAAAATGAAAAGCGGCCGGATCGCTGGATCCGGCCGCTTTTTTGCCTTGTCAGACGCCTTTCGGCGAATTGCTACAGCACGAAGTCGTCCAGTCCGACCTGGGCCAGCGTGGTGGCTTTGAGCCGGATGGCGAAGTCGGCGGCAAGCGAGCCGGAGAGGTTGACCTCGACGATCACGTCCGCGCCGGCGATGTCGTTGACGCGGACCTGGCCGACCTTGGTGAAGGCGGCGGCGCCGATAAAGGCGAGTTTCGGTCCGTAGATGCCGGCAAGGTCGATCTTGTCATTGCCCTTGCCCGGATCGTCGAAGTCCATGATCACGTCCGCGTTCGCATGGCTGGCGACCGAATCTGTCTTCAGCATGAACTTGAACGTGTCGTTGCCGACGCCGCCGGTCATCGTATCCTTGCCGCCA
Source organism: Rhizobiaceae bacterium (assembly GCA_035503715.1). Classification (GTDB taxonomy): domain Bacteria; phylum Pseudomonadota; class Alphaproteobacteria; order Rhizobiales; family Rhizobiaceae; genus OAS926. The sequence continues at coordinate 466 of DATJTE010000180.1, forward strand.
TCGCCCTGCAGGATGTCGTTGCCATTGTTGCCGAGGATCGTGTCGTTGCCGATGCCGCCCAGGATCGTATCAACGCCGGCGCCGCCGGTGATCTTATCGTTGCCACCGAGGCCGTTAAACTTAAGGACGCGTGCGGTGGATCCTGTCACCGTGAAGGTATCATTGGCGCTCGTGCCGTTGACGACATCAATCTTGTAGACAGTTGCACCTGCCGCGCCGAAGCGGCCGCCGCTCACAGTTCCGCTGTCCGTGGCGGAATTGTATGTGAGAACGCCAACGCCGGCGCCGAAGTTCAGCGTCGCCGTGCCGCCGGTCGAACCGCTGTTCAAAGTCTCGATCGTGATCTCGTTCGGGTTTACGCCATAGTTGCCCACGATGTACGCGAACTGAGCATTCTGCCCCAGGACGATCGCGCCGTACTTCCCCGGATCGTTACTGACAAAGTCCGCCGTAAAGATCGTGCGAGTCACACCCGCGCCGAACGTGAAGCTGTCGATGGCGTTCAGCGTCAGGACGAGACCGTCATCAATGTTGATGCCGTTGCTCACATCCAGTGCGTCCGTGGCCGTGGCGTTGATGTCGAGCCGGAGCTTGTTGCCGCCGCTGTTGATGTTAATGTTGCCGTCGACGGTGAAGCGGCCGATTCTCCCATCCAGTAGGTCCAGCGTGCCGCCGCTCGTGAGCGCCATGTCACCGACGACCGTGCCGTTCAGACCGGACAGCGTGCCGCCAGTTGCGACTGACAGGAAGCCGACGTTCAACTGTCCGCCTCGCGTGACGACCAGATTGCCGGTTCCGCCGGGCTGGGTGTTGAAGCCGTTCGGATCGTAGCCGACCTGGATGCCGTTCACGCCGGTAACGGTCGATCCATCGCCTATGATCTCGAGCCGCCCTTCGCCCGTGCCATGGCCGCCGATGGTCATGAAACCCTCACCGCCCATGTTGATCGAACTGCCGTCCCGGACAACCACCTCGCCATAGCTGTCGCCGTTGCCGCCGATGTCCATGCTGGCGCCGCCGTCGGGGTTGACGCCGCTGGTGAAGGTGAGCTGCGCGCCGTCGTCGAGCAGGACAAAGCCGGTTCCCGCTTCCGCCGTTGAGTGGTTCCACGACGTTCCGATTAGGAGGTTCACGTAGGTGGTCGACGCGATGTTCACCGCGCCACCGCGGATGAGGAGCTGCCCGGTGCCACCATTTTGCCCGACGTAGATGTTGGCACCGCTGTTGTCGTCGTTATCGGCGTCCGTGCTTTCGACTGTCAGTGTCGAGTTGCTGCCTACCTCGACGATACCGCTGCCGCCATTGCCTATCTCGAAGTCGGCAAAATCCTCGGACGTTAGGGTCAAGGTACCGCCTTCGCGGACGACCACCATGCCCTCGCCACCGTCCCTGCCGATCGTCGCAAAGCTGTTGTTATCGCCGTCGCTTTCGAAGGTGAGCGTCGAACCTCCTCCGGCGACGACAAGCTTACCCATGCTGTCCGCGTCGATGCCGACGCTGAGGTCGTTCTGCCCGTTCGTGTCGTCAACAGTGAACGTCGCGCCGTTGGTGACGTTCAGTTCACCTATTCCGCCGCTGCCGCCGATACGCACGTTCGTAAAGCCGTCATTGCCAGAGAGGAGAACAGTCGAGCCAGCGCCCGCCACGTTGACCGTACCCTGACCGAAACCGAGGCCGATCTGAACGTTGTGCCCGCCATCTCCATTCAGGATAAGATCGCCGCTGTTTTCGATGTTGATCACGCCAACGCCGAAGTCGCGGCCGACCTGGAAGCCGGCTGGGCCGCCGGCCGAGGCGTCGATCGTGGCGGTTCCGCCGTCGATGTTAAACGTGCCGCGAGCGTCCAAACCGCGGCCAACCTGAAAGCCGGCCCCCATACCGTCGCCGCCGACGCCATTTTCCTCCAGCTCGAAGGTCGCGCCGGCCATGACGTTGACGGTGCCAGTGCCGCCGTTGCGGCCGATCTGCATGCCGACCGCGTTACCCCGCATCTTGAACGAGCTACCGACGCCATCGACCTCCAGCGTGCCCGTTCCGCCGTTACGGCCGATGTGGGCAAATTCGTCGGTGAAAATCTCGTTGCCTTCGTCTTCCGTATAGCTGCCGGTGGCGTCCTCAAGCAGGAACCCGCCACCATTGGTGATCATCATCGTGCCGGTGCCGCCGTCGAGGCCGATCCGCAACCCCGTACCCACGAGGTTGGAGCCGTTCGCATCCACGAACAGCTCGCTGTTGGCCCCGTCGATGTTGACCGTTCCGATACCGCCAGCGTTTCGGCCGATCGTCAGTACGGGCTCGGCATCTGTGTTGCTCGCCCCGATTGTCTCGGTGGCGCCCCCGTTGACGTTACGCGTCTCCGTGACGCCATCACCGTAAGTGTATTCGCCAGTGACCGGATTTTCGGTAGCCATAACTTCCTCCCCGCCCGGACAGCCGTCCGGCGCCTAAGATGTTGATCGATCAGGGCTCATCACCCCCAATGCCCCAAGGTCATCACTCAACTATGAAGAATTAACATGGTCAAGAGTCACCTTCGGGTGCCCTCTCGCGAAAGAGCATGGCCGAAACCTCGCCGCATGATCAAAATGCACTATGTGCCCGCGAAATCCGTTGGATTTCAAAAGCATCGATTGGTAATTTGGCTGTGCATTATCGTGGGGTGCAAATTCCCATGCTCGACGAAGATGAGCTTCTCGACCGAATTTACGAAGCAGGCGCCGTGCCAGAACTCTGGCCTGATCTGCTCGAGATTTTTGGCACGATCGCCGAAACCGATGGCGGCCTGCTGTTCACCGCCCGAGGCGAAGCGTTTCACTGGACCGCATCGCCGAGCATGGTGGAGATCGTAAAGGGCTATCTCGATCGCGGCTATCTCGGCAATGACGACCGCACGGCCCGGCTGATGGCTGCCGATCATGCCGGCTTTCTCATCGACCCCGACGTCTTCACCGAAGAAGAGTGGGAAGCCGATCCGATCCGCCGCGACTATTTCGCGCCGCGAGGGTACGGCTGGGGCATCGCGACCGGGATAAAGGTGCCGAACGGCGACCTGCTCGTCCTGCATGGCGAGAGAAGGCTTAAGGATGGGCCGGTTCCCAGGGCGGCGATAGGCCGGCTCGATCGCCTGCGTCCGCATTTCGCGCGTGCGGCGCTCATGTCCAACCGCGTCGCGTTCGAACGCGTCAAAGGCGCGGTCGCAGCACTTGAAACCGTCGGTATTCCTGCCGCGGTCGTCGACGATGCCGGCCGGGCTATTGCTACGAATGCACTGCTCGACGAGATGACGCCGGATGTCGTGATGCCGAGGCGGGCGCGCATTGCGCTTGCAGACCTGGCGGCGGACATGGTCCTCGAAACAGCTCTCGACAATTTGCGTGCGCGACGGGCGCTCGAGGCGCCGCAGTCCATTCCCGTCGCGGCGCGCGAGGGCCACCCGCCAATGGTGGTGCACGTGCATCCGGTGCGCAGATCGGCGCGCGATGTGTTCTCAAGCTCGTTGGCGATCGTTCTGGTGACGCCGGTCACCGTGCGCGAGATGCCTTCCGCCGCGCTGCTGCAAGGCCTGTTCGATCTGACGCCGGCGGAAGCGAAGGTCGCGGGCGCGCTGGGCGGCGGCAAGACGATCAGCCAGATCGCCGCGGGCTCGGGTACGAGCGCTTCGACGATCCGCAACCAGGTTCGTTCGGTCTTCACAAAGACCGGCCTGCACCGGCAGTCCGATCTCGTCGGCCTGCTGCAGGGCATCAGCGTGCCGAAGCCAATGGCGAAGAAATAAAACCTACCGCTTTATCGGTTTCGGCTCGCGTCTGACGATCAGCATCTTGAAGAGCGAGCCCATCTCTTTGGGCGAGGCGAGCCGCATAACCTCGCTCTCGATGCGTGCGCGGCCGGCCGCATCGAGCGGTCCGCCGAGTTTTCCGGCGCGCTCGAGCAGGCCCTGATCGAGAAGGAAATCGCCCTGCGTGGCGAGGCTCGTTGACAGGCCGTGACGCGCTGCTTCCGCAGCAAGCGCGGCAAAATCCACATGCGCGGTGATATCCGCTTCGCCGGGCGATGCGAACACATCGTCGTACTGGTGCTTGCGCAGCGCCTGCAGCGTGTCGCCGAGTGCAGGCTGCAGATAGCCATAGTCGATGAACAGCCCGGCGCCGCCATAGCGGGCGATGTGCTCGGCGATCTTCTGCATCAGCACGGTGCGCTGCGGCGCGAGTTCGACGATCGAGCCGTCCGGCGCGTTCGCGGCATCCGGCGGCAGGAGGTCCGGGTCGACCGAACCCGCGCCGGCGATGAAGCGCAAATTCTCGTCGCGGTCGATATCGACCATGCGCTCGCGCCAGCCGGTCGGCGTCTTCACATACTGGCGGATGGGGATGGCGTCGAAGAGTTCGTTACCGACGATGATAAGCGGGCGTTTCGGCAGTTCGTCAACGCTCGAATACCAGTCGAACGTTCCGCCCGTGCCTTGCAATGTCGTCGCCTGTGCCAGGCGCAATTTGCCGCTGATCTCTATCAGCTTGAAGCGGGTAGCGTCGCGAAGCTCAGGCGCCAGCTTGCCTATAGTACGCGCCATGTCCCTGACGAGCGTGCCGCGGCCCGGGCCAATCTCCGAGATCATCGCCCGCTTCGGGCTGCCCATCGCACGCCACGTCTCGATGATCCAGACACCGATCAACTCGCCGAACATCTGGCTGACTTCCGGCGCGGTGGTGAAATCGCCGCCGCGACCGAATGGGTCGCGCGTCATGTAATAGCCGTCGCGCGGGTCGGACAGGCAGAGCGCCATGTATTCCGAGACTGGGATCGGACCGAGCGCCTCGATCAGGTCGACGATGCGGGCCTTCAGCCGCGTCATGCAGCCTTCGGTTCAGCCGATTTCCGGGCCGTCACCATCGCCCAGATGCCGGCCAGCGCCATGGGAACGGAGAGGATCATGCCCATGGTCAGCCAGCCGCCGGCGAGATAGCCGAGCTGCGCATCCGGGACGCGGAAGAATTCCGAGAAGATGCGCGCCGCGGCATACCCGGTGACAAAGGCGCCGGCGATGAAACCTGTGGATTCGAGCTTCTTGAAGCTGTGGGTCAGCACGCGCAAGACGAGGAACAGGACCAGTCCTTCGAGCAGCGCCTCGTAAAGCTGGCTCGGATGGCGCGGGAACATCTCGCCGCGCGGGATGAAGGCCCACGGCACATCGGTTTCCTTACCCCACAATTCCGAGTTGACGAAATTGGCGATGCGGACGAGCCCGATGGCGATCGGCGTGCCGGCGGCGATGACATCGAACAGGGACCAGGGCGAAAAACCGCGTGAGCGGGCAAAGAAGATCATGGCGAGCGTGCAGCCGAGGAAACCGCCGTGGAAAGACATGCCGCCCTGCCAGACTTTGAAGATGTCGAGCGGATTCGCGAGGTAGCGCGCGAAATCATAGAACAGGATGTAACCGACGCGGCCGCCGAGCACGATGCCGAGTGCTGCCCAGACGAGGAAGTCGTCGATGTCTTCCGGCTTCATCGGGGAGCCCGCCGGTCCCCACAACCTTGTGTTGACGATCAGCCGCTTGGCGTACCACCAGCCAAACAGGATGCCGACGATGTAGGCGACGCCGTACCAGTGAATGGCAAGCGGCCCGATCTGGATCAGAATCGGATCGATCTCCGGGAAGGGCAGGGCGGCGAGCGGCAGGGCAAGATATTCGCTCAATCGAAGGTCTCCGGCATCAAGGCGCGCGGACCATGAGGCAGCGTTTTGGCGGGGTCAAGGCAATCAGCTTGAACCTAAGGGTCGAGACAATAGCTTGACCTAATCAAGGCAACCAGCCGCGGCCAATCCGCCTTGCAAACGGCAAGCTCCAGCACTAGGTCCAATGGAGAGCGAAGGGTTTTGCCATGACCAACGGACCGAACCGCATTCTCGATGAATTCGCCAAGCTGATGACCGACGCGGCCGGCGCCGCGCAGGGCGTGCGCCGTGAGGTAGAGACTGCGTTTCGCGCGCAGGCCGAGCGGCTCATCAACTCGATGGAGATCGTGCAGCGCGAGGAGTTCGAGGCAGTGCGCGACATGGCGCTGAAAGCCCGCGCTGAAAACAAGGCGCTGAACGCGCGGATCGAGGCGCTTGAAGCACGGCTCGCCGCTGCTGATGACAAATCATAACCGTACCGTCGCCCTGCCATCAAACGGCACCGAATGCGTGTCGAGAGCTGCCGCGAAAAAATAAATTTTCGTAAATTTTTCCACAAAGCGGAACTGCTGAAAAACGCTTTGTCGTGAATCGCTTAACGGCATCCTATCAAAATCTGATTCAATCGCCTTTCCACACCTGAGGTCGAGTTCGGGGCCTCGAAGGGCTGGTCATGCGACTCGTCATCAATAGACTGAATTTATTGCTTGATTCGGAGACGGATCCGGCGATCGGGCGCGGGGGTCCGGATGGGGACGATTGAACCAGGCAGACCCGTGAAACTGCTGTCCGTGTGACGGAAAACTTGTCCTGCGTGCCTCCCGCGGAGCGTGTGGCGGCGCTCCAGAACGACAGGAACGAAAACAAAATGATGGAACTGGTCGAACTCGATCTGCAGCGCGAAATTCATCCCGTCGATGTGATCGAGCAGGTCGCGCATTCGAACGACTGGGCGTTTGAGCGTACCGGCGACGACGAGATCTCGATCTCGGTTGTGGGGCAATGGACGGACTATCACGTCTCCTTCTCCTGGATGGAGGATTTCGAGGCGCTTCACCTCGCCTGCGCCTTCGACATCAAGGTGCCGGAAAATCGGACGCTCGAAGTGATGCGGCTCTTGTCGCTGATCAACGAGCAGATGCTGTTCGGCCATTTCGACCTGTGGGAGCAGGAGGGCGCTATCATGTTCCGGCAGTCGCTGCTGCTTGCCGGCGGCGCCGAGCCAACCAGCCAGCAGGTCGAAGTCCTGCTCTCCTCCGCGCTCGAAGCGTGCGAATGCTACTTCCAGGCCTTCCAGTTCGTGGTCTGGTCGGGCACGTCGGCCAAGGATGCGCTGGCCAGCGTCCTGTTCGAGACGTTCGGCAGCGCTTGAGCGCATGACAGGCAGCGAAGACAAGCGCCCGGAGATCGACTTCGCGGATTTCGATAAGGTCGACATCCGTGCCGGCACGATCATCGAGGCAGAGCCATTTCCGGAAGCGCGCAAACCCGCCTACAAACTGAAGATCGATTTCGGGCCGGTGATCGGCGTGAAGAAATCGTCGGCGCAGATCACCAAATATTATCAGCCCGAGTCGCTCGTCGGCCGGCAGGTCATGGCGGTGGTGAATTTCCCGCCGCGCCAGATCGGCAAGTTCATGTCGGAAGTGCTGACGCTTGGCCTTCCCGACGAGGCAGGTGCGGTGGTGCTCGCCGCGATCGAGCGCAAGGTGCCCGACGGCGGCAAGCTGTTCTAGGGTGTGTTGAGATTCATATGATGCCGGTCTGCAAAATGGCGGCTTTCTGCGCTTCCGGTGCTCACGTACCCGAACGTACGCTCCGCTCCGGTTCTCGCAAGCCACCATTTTCGACTCGGCCTGACCTGAATCTCAACACACCCAAGGGTAATACGCCCAGAGCGTTCAGCGCTTCGGCAGCCACTTTTTCTCGATGCGGCAGACCATGGTGTAGGCCGGATCGTAGACGTTGCCGACATCGTAGCGAACGACCTGGCCCATGAGATGGCTGGCGGCTGCCGGGCTCAGCCCATAGTCGCCGGTCAGCCAGTTGAACATGTCGGTCGTGGCATGCTGCAGCGCCTGGTCGAGCGGCCGCGCATTGCCGACCGAGAAGATGTCCGAGGCGTTCTCGCCGCGCGGCCAGATCAGATTGCGGTTCTTTTCGACGGTCAAGCGCACCTCAACCTCGAAGCAGGTCTCGATCCCGGTGCCTACGATCTCGCCGTCGCCCTGTGTGGCGTGACAATCGCCGAGGAAGAACAACGCGCCCGGAACAGCGACCGGGAACCAGACGGTCGCGCCGGGACAAAAGCCCCGATAATCCATATTGCCACCATTCTCGGCGCTGGTGGCGGTGGAGAAAGCCTGGCCCAAGGCCGGAGCAACGCCGAAGCAGCCGACCATCGGCTCCAGCGGGAGGACCAGATGTTCAAGGCCGGGTACGGACGGATCCAGCATTGCCGTCAGCCCTTGCCGGTCGATCCGCCAGTTCACCTTGTCGCGCGGCGGCAGTCTACGGACGAACTCGGGGTCAACGACGTTGCCGGCAAGCGCTGCGCGGGTCCAGCCTGTCGCGCGGATCGGCGTCATGCGCAGGATCTCGACCTTGAGCGCGTCCCCGGGCTCCGCTCCGGTCACGAAGATCGGGCCGTTCATCGGGTTGGGCTCCGGCGCCCGCTCTACGCCATCCCTGTCGGTGCCGTGTGCATCGAGTGTTTCCGTGATGACGGTGTCACCAGATTCTACGGTGAGGGCGGGTGGAACGGTGCCGAGCACGTTGTGCCAGCGGGTCGCGGAAAAGCGGTGCGTTTTCATGGCTGCACGGGTAGCCGAGGGCTGCGACCGCGGCAAGCTGCCCTAAGGAGAAACGCAAAGCGGCCGTCGCGCCGACTTGGGGTGGGCGCGACGGCGACCCGTTGAGGAACAGAATCAGCTCGCGGCGCCCATAACCCCACCACGTCGATGCTATCCAACGAGTCCCGTCCGCGAGTGTCGTCGATGCAATAGGCCGTGCAACTATCTGTTCAGATAGGTTAGACGATGCCACGCAGCACGAGCAGCGCGACGGCTTGCGTGCGGGACTTCAGCCCAAGTCGCTTCTTGGCGTTCTCGACGTGGAAATGCACGGTCGCTGGCGCAATCCCGATCAGCTTGGCGATTTCCCAATCGGTTTTGCCGGTCGCGACCCATTGCATGCACTCGATTTCGCGCAAGGTGAGCTGAATTGGCGGCTCCTGCGAAAGGTGCGCCTCGCGCCGGCAGCGGTCGTGGATAAAGAAGCAGAATGCCTGCAGCAACGCTCGATCTTCGACGGAAAGCGTCAGTTTCTCGCGCGCTGCGAGGCTGTCGATTGCGAGATAGCCGCCCGGTCCGTGGATCGGGACGACGAAGCCATCGATCCAGCCATGTGCGTTTCCGACGGCGACCACCTCAGCGCCTTCCAGGCGGTAGCTCGGCTCGTCGAGCACGTCCGCCCATTGGAATGGCTGAATGCGGCGGCGCGCCTCGATCGGAACCGGGTCCCGGTCGATGAAGCCTCGCTCCATGTAAAGCTCGACCCAATCCTGCGGCCAATCGTTGAAGAAAAAGCGGTTGATCCGCTCAGAACCAATGCCGGCGGTCGCGCCCGCTGCGCTGACGGCGATGCCCAGTTTTCGAACCGTCTCCTGGAAGTCGGTGATGAGCGCTGGAACGTCCGCTGTTTCGGCGTTCCGTGCCAGGAAATCGAGGATGATCGGCGCCCGTGCGGTCATCGCTCCGGCTTTACCTATCTGAAAAGATAGCCTGACCGGGAAGATAGCCTGACGACAACAGCGGGCAACTAGCGTTTCTGCTAGCGACGGAGCCTGTTCGCGATTTGTTAACGATATCCATCAGAAGTGATCGCAGCCGTCGCGCGCCAGTCGCATTATGCCGTTTTGATGGACTCCAAGACGATCGTTTAAGATCGCGAGACGCTGACGGGAGACGACAATGCAGACCATCGACTCGGTCGAGAGGCCTACTGACATTCCCGCCGCTGCGGATGTAAGCCGCGCGCTGGAAGCCGTCTGCAACGAACTCGGTATTGCCCGCTTCGAGAAGAAGCGCCGCGAGGCGGTGGCAAAGCGAATCGAAGCCGCCTGGCTGACGGGCCGCAGGCAGCCGCTCAATCTGGTGGATGCCGGCCTTGGTGGCATGCACGGCTGAGGGCAAGTGACAGGCTTGCAGGCGGCCTGAGCGTCAGGCCGGCAGGTTTTGTGTTCCTTAAGATCAGTCAGAGAGACGGGTGTCAGCCCGCCTTGCACGTCGTTTCGGCTTCGAACGACCGGTTCATCCAGGTCTCGCCCTCCGGATAATCGTGCATGAACGTGGTGAGATCATCGGAATAAGTTCGAGCGAAAAAATCGAGCGCCTCGGTGCCGAGATCGACGCTGGCGTAGTAGCTGGTGAGACAATCGCAGAACTGCGAAGCGTTTCCCAAAGGCACGCTCGGATCATTCTCCTGCCCGTAGTAGTTCTTACAGGCCTCATCGAAAGCAGGATTGTCGCTCGCCAACGATGAGATGGGCTTTGCGACCGCAGCCACGGCAAGTGCCGCGGCGACCGCCCTAAATCGGTAACGAGACATCACAAACTCCTGAACTCACGCCATGAAGCAGAGCCGGTGCGCGGAGTCGATGGAAGTTCTGAGCGACTTTCGCTAAAATACTTACCAAGCGCCGCATTCGTGTGACGACCGCATCCAAAACCAGGCTCAAAGCGCTCAATGCCTGAGATCGATCTTAAACCCCGGACCAAAGCCAAGCCGAAGACTGAGCGGCCAAAGCTGCACAAGGTCATTCTGGTCAATGACGACTTCACGCCGCGCGAATTCGTCGTGCGCGTGCTGAAGGCGGAGTTCCGGGTCACCGACGATCAAGCCTACAAGATCATGATCACCGCACATCGCAGAGGTGTCTGCGTGGTCGCGGTGTTCACCAAGGACGTCGCCGAGACCAAGGCGACGCGCGCGACCGAAGCCGGCAAGGCGGCGGGTTATCCGCTGCTGTTCACGACCGAACCGGAAGAGTGATCAGGGGTTCACAAGGCCGAGGATAAGCCGGTGAACGTTGCCGCCGTCGCCCATCTCGACTTTGTCGAAGTCGCGGCTGGCGGTCAGGTGAGCGTCGGACGCTGCTTTGAGCGGCGCCTGAATTACGTCGCGTATCTTCTTGCAGTTCGAATCATTTTCCACAGTCACGCCGACGGTCGTGGCGAGGATGCGGTCGACGAGCTGCTTGATGATGTCGCCGTGGACGCGCTCGTGCTTCTGTATACCCTCGACGAAGGTGTTCCAGCGTGACCGGGTCGGTTCCGTCAGGTTGGCCGGCCCTTTCGGCCAGGTGTAGGTGATGGTCAGGAAGGGGGTCGCCGAGACGAGCTTACAGGAGCCGTCCGCTTGCGGCTCGTAGTTGCGCCGCCACTTCAGGTCAAAGGTCGTATGGGCGATGGTGCGGCGCTCGCCGCTCTTTGGGCCGCGCTGGCCGATCGACTCGTAGAGCTCAATCCCCGTCGTTCCGGAGACTGCGTAGGGTTTGACGATCTCGGTCGCCTCCCATTCGGCGGCGGCAGCCGCCCGGGCGAATGCGAGAAGGCTGAGCCAAACCAATCCCAAGCAAAGCGTCGCTTCATTCATCCGGCGATCAATGCCATGCCGATTGCGGCTTTTCTACTTCCAGCTATTTGCCCGGCCGGCCGGTCTTGCCGGTGCGGCGGCCTTTGCGCTGCTTCGTCTCTGCCGGATCCTCGTAAGAGCCGATGCCGATCTTGGCGCGCTTCACGGGTTTGATGCCTTCGGTGGGCTTCTCCGTGCGCCGGACCGTCATCTCGTCCAGTGTGTTCTTGCGGAACAGGCCCGGCTGGCCGCCTTCGGGGACACCGTAGTCGGAGCCATGGGCTTCCTGGGCGCTCTGCTTTTTGAACAGCGAGCGTGGAACGGCGCCGGCCGGCGTCGCATGGTCGCCGGATGTACCCATCTCGTCGAGGTCCGGCTTGCGGAACAGGTTCGGCCGCGATGCTTTCGCCGCCGCTTCGGCGGCGCGAGCCTCGTCGAGCTTGCGGAACCGCTCCTGTTCCTCAGCCGTACGATGCCGGGCGAGGCCCTTGTTGTGCTTGCCTTTCGCCTGGCCCGTGGCCGGCGACAGGCTTTCGGCCTCGCGCGCCAGCGGATCGTCCGAAATCGTCAATTCGAGTTCGGTCAGGCGCTTGATCTCGTCACGCAACCGCGCGGCGGTCTCAAAGTCGAGATCGGCGGCTGCATCACGCATGCGCTTCTGGAGGTACTCCAGATGCGCCTTCATATTGTTGCCCATCAGCGCGCCTTCGTTCTCGGCGAAGCCGCCGATGTCGGCGCGGACGTGATCCTTCTCGTAGACCGAGTCGAGGATGTCGGCGATGCGCGACTTCACACTCTCCGGTGTGATGCCGTGCTCGGCATTGTAGGCAAGCTGCTTCTCGCGGCGGCGGTTGGTCTCCGCCATCGCCCGCTCCATCGAGCCGGTGATCTGGTCGGCATAGAGGACACCCTTGCCGTCGACGTTTCGCGCCGCCCGGCAGATGGTCTGGATCAGCGAGGTTTCGGAGCGGAGGAAACCTTCCTTGTCGGCGTCGAGAATGGCGACGAAGCCGCACTCCGGAATGTCGAGGCCCTCGCGCAGCAGGTTAATGCCGACCAGGACGTCGAAGGCGCCAAGCCGCAGGTCGCGGATGATCTCGATGCGCTCAAGCGTCTCGATGTCGGAGTGCATGTAACGGACACGCACACCCTGCTCGTGCAGATATTCAGTCAGGTCCTCGGCCATGCGCTTTGTGAGCACGGTGACCAGCGTGCGGTAGCCGGCCTTCGCGGTGTCGCGGATCTCTCCCAGCACGTCGTCGACCTGGGTTTTCGCCGGGCGCACCTCGACCGGCGGATCGATTAGCCCGGTCGGGCGGATGACCTGCTCGGCAAATACGCCACCGGCCTGCTCCATCTCCCAGCCGCCCGGCGTTGCCGACACGGCGACAGAGAGCGGGCGCATCGCGTCCCATTCCTCAAAGCGCAGCGGCCGGTTGTCCATGCATGACGGCAGACGGAAGCCGTACTCGGCAAGCGTCGCCTTGCGCCGGAAGTCGCCGCGATACATGCCGCCGATCTGCGGCACGGTGACGTGGCTTTCGTCAATGAAAACAAGCGCATTGTCGGGGATGTACTCAAAAAGAGTCGGCGGCGGATCGCCCGGCTGGCGGCCGGTCAGATAGCGCGAATAGTTCTCGATGCCGGCGCAGGAACCTGTGGCCTCCAGCATCTCAAGGTCGAAGCGCGTGCGCTGCTCCAGCCGCTGCGCTTCCAGCAAACGTCCAGCCTTTTCAAGCTCTTGCAGGCGGAACTGGAGTTCCTCCTTGATGGACTTGATGGCTTGATTCAACGTCGGCCGCGGCGTCACATAGTGCGAGTTGGCGTAAATCTTCACGCTCTTCAGCTCGCCGGTTTTGGTGCCCGTCAGCGGATCGAACTCTGTGATGGTCTCGATCTCGTCGCCGAACATGGTGATGCGCCAGGCGCGGTCTTCCAGGTGGGCCGGGAAAATCTCAATCGTGTCGCCGCGCACGCGGAACGAGCCGCGCACGAAGTTCATGTCCTGCCGCTTGTACTGCTGCGCCACGAGGTCGGCGAGAAGCTGGCGCTGGTCGAGCCGGTCGCCCACCGCCATCTGGAACGTCATCGCGGTGTAGGTCTCTACCGAGCCGATACCGTAGATGCAGGAGACCGACGCGACGATGATGACGTCGTCGCGTTCGAGCAGCGAGCGCGTCGCCGAATGGCGCATGCGGTCGATCTGCTCGTTGATCGACGATTCCTTCTCGATGTAGGTGTCGGTGCGCGGGACGTAGGCCTCCGGCTGGTAGTAGTCGTAATAGGAGACGAAATACTCGACCGCGTTGTCCGGGAAGAAGTTCTTGAACTCGCCGTAAAGCTGCGCCGCCAGCGTCTTGTTCGGCGCCAGGATAAGGGCAGGGCGCTGCGTTTCCTCAATCACCTTGGCCATGGTGAAGGTCTTGCCCGACCCGGTGACGCCGAGCAGCACCTGGGTGCGGTCGGCATTGCCAACCCCTTCAACGAGATCCTTGATCGCCGTCGGCTGGTCGCCGGCCGGCTGGAAGTCGGACTTCATCTCGATGCGGATGCCGCCTTCGGATTTTTCCGGCCGCTCGGGCCGGTGCGGGGTCCAGAGGACGCCATTCTTGTGCAGTGGATTGCCGCTCTCGATCAGGTCGGCGAGCGCCTGGACGGTTGCCGTTACGCCCGAATTTGAGAGCTTCTCCGCATCCTCCAGCGAGACGTCCAGTCCGGCGACCGGGTTCAGGCCAACGGCAGCGCGCTCGCGCGCCGATGCCGCGCCTCCCATCGACGTGCCGCGGGCGGTTTTGGTTGGCGCGGAGGAGCGCTCCGGTATCTTTTTCGGGCCTTTCGGCTTCGGCTGCTGCTCGGCTTCCTTCGAAATCTGCTCGGCCCATTCCGAGACCGAGCCAACAAACGGCGCGCCGGTGAACTCGGCCTGCGGAGATTCGGAAAAACCGCCGGGCTCCAGCGGCTCGGCAGCGTCGAGGAATTCCGTCAGCGGGCTGCGCCGGCTGGGTTCGCCAAAGCTGCCGTTCGCCGGGCGCGGCGCTCTTTTTTCAGGGGATTTGGCCATGGGGCAAATATGGGCGGAGTCCAACCAAATTGGAAGGGTTCGCGCCGGCCTTCCTCCTGACACCTGACAGGAGGTTGTCAGGAGCCTTTGTCCACCCCTCCCGGCCCGCCCTTACCCTGCGGCGAGTCAACGGTGAAAGGGCGAAAAATGAGCATATCGACACAACGGCTTCGGAATGCCTGGGCGGGGTATGGCTGCGACGAAAGCAAGATGGAGCGCATCAGCTTCGGGCCGGATTTCATCCGGGTCGCGGCGCCGACCGTTGATGCCTGGAAGGCGCTGGAAAAAGTGCTTGCGGCTCACGGCTACGACATCCGTATCGAGGACACCGATAGCTACAATTGCCGCGCGGTGAAGGGTGGCGGGGGCCTAAGCCTGCATGCCTACGGGATCGCGCTCGACATCAACTGGAAGACCAATCCGTATCGCGACCATCAAGGCCGGCGCGCGCCGCGTTTTTCGAGCGAGGTGACGCAAGGCGCGCGGGCGGAGCATGTCCGGCTCGGGCTCGCCGATACGGACATGACGCGCGACACGATCATCGCGGCGCTGGCGATCCGCACAAACGCCGGCAAGCAGGTGTTCGGCTGGGGCGGCAATTGGGCGACGCTCAAGGACGCCATGCATTTCCAGATCGAAGTGACACCCGCCGAACTGGCGGCGGGCATCGATTGGAGCACCGTGCCTTTGCCGGCCGTGCGGACAGCGGCGCCGCCCGTCGCGGGGCGGCGGCCGTTATTGCGCATCCTCGCCGGCCTACGCCGGCGGATTTTGAACGGCCTCGGCCGAACCGCTGGCGGCTAGTTGAACCAGATCGCGAAGGTCATGAAGCCGGCGCCGCCGAACTGGCTCTGCAAGGCCCACCACTCATCACTCGTCAGCATCGGGCCTTTCTCGAGATAGGGCACGATCGCCGGGCCGGTGATGGAGAGCATCAGGTCGAAGGTCGTCGGCTCCTCGAAGAAACGCTTCATGTTGATGCCCTGATCTCCAATGCGGAAATGCGGCAGCAGTCTGCGGCCTTCAAGGAGGTCTTCGGCCATCTTCAGGGCGTCGTGCCAGGCCTGAACTTCGGTGTCGGTGACCTCAATGCCGGTCAGCACGTGCACACCCTTCTGATGCGGGCCGGGCAGCCATTCGCGTTCATTGTCGGTCTCGGCGCGGATAGCCTGCCAGTTCTCGCGGGACAGGCGGATCATCTCGAGGAGGTGCGTGCGCGCCTCCTTGCGCATCTCCGGCTCGACCACCGGCCAGTTGATCAGATGGATGAACGAAACGAAGTCAGCGAAACGCCATTCCGAAGCGAACATGCCGCCCGGCGTCGGACCCTTCGGCACAAGCGCTTCCTGCAGCGGCAGGCTGGCGCGCGGGAAGAGCATCTGGAAACTGCCGTCGAAGGCGGTCTTGAAGTCATGCGCGAGCCAGAAATCCGCCTGCGCCATCAGGAAATTCGCATAACCCTGCAGCCAGTAGCCGTCGGCGCGGTCGAAGCGGAAGGTCAGAGCGCCGGGCGGTGGCGGCTCGGAGCCGAGGCCGGGATTGAGCTCGACCATGATCGCCAGTGCGCTCTCGTTGGGTGCAATCGCACCGTCGCGGTTCAGGTCGATGCCGAGCCTGGTGAGGTCGACCTCGATGCCGATGTCCGCATCCTTCGGCACCTCGGCGAGCCGGATGGCGGCTTCGTTCATCTCTGTGTGGAAATCGGAGATGATTGTCCGAAACTGCTCATAGGTGAGCGGCTCGGGGTTGGGATTTGGCGGAATCGGCAGCCGCATCAGCGGCAGCATGAAGGACTGCGGGCTTTCGAAGCCGTGCCGCTGCAAGCCTTGCCCGAGTTTTTCCAGCGCCATGAAGAAGTGTACGGAGCCGGCTGTGTAGGCAGCGAGCGGATCGGAAGATCGCGCCGCCTCAAGCTCGGTGAGGGCGGCATCGCGCGCCGCGACGGATTCCGCCGATAGTGCGGTTTTAGCCGCACCCGGAACGTCGGCACGGGCGAGATCGAGCGGCAAGGTCAAGGCGAGCGCCGTCAGTGGCAGGTTCAACCAGTGTTTCATGGGTTCTCCTAGAAGCGTGGCGGGCGGCGATACGCTATCCAGCGGTCAATTGCAGCTTTTCAAAGGAAAAGTCTTGGCCTGGTTAGGAACAGCTCGCGGTGGCCTCGTAGATGAGCTTGGTCGCGCCGGTCAGATCGAAGCGAGCCCAGGTATCGAACGGCGAGCCGTCCGGACCGTTCGTCGATGAGACGTCGAAAGAAAGAGTGAGAGTCTTGCCCGCCGCAAGCGCGTCGATGACTTCTGCGTAGAGCGGCGCGAGGTAGCTTTTCTCTTCCTCCCCTTCGGAGAACAGCACGACCGCAATATCCGAGCCGGCCGCAGCGAGCGGAAACACCTTGCCGTCTATGTCGGCCTGCACTGCGCCCTTCTTGTAGAAATAGTCGGCTTCCGTGGCGCTGCCATCCGCGGGCAGAGCTGGACCGTCATCTTTGGAATAGACGTCGAGCACCGCGCCATCGACGCAATGCAGCATGATTCCCAGGATCGTGCTGTTGGTCTCCGTAGGTTCCGCGAAGGCGCCACCGTACTTCTCGACCCAGGCGGCATGCGCCGGAGATTGGACCGCAGCGAACGGCAAAAGACTGAAGAGGGCGGTTGCGGCGAGCTTTTTCATGACGCAAGAAAGCCACCGGATGCTGCTGTGCGCAAGAGCGCGGTGGCGGGAGATCGCGGCGCTTGTCCAACTATCCATTTCGCTACAAGCTCAGCTGGCTGCCGCGCTTCGTCACGCCTGCGCTAGGTCCCGCGACGCCTGGCGTACAGTCCGAGACGCTCCTGACTGGCGTCGAGAAGACAGCGCGGCTGGTCTTTGTCGGTGACATTTCTGCGGTCGCCAATCGCCGCACGCCTGCCGTTGATGACGCCCTGCGGACCCTCTTTGCTTCAGCGAACCTTATCATCGGCAATTGCGAAAGCCCGGTGGTCGAGCGGCCGCGTTACGGTGGATCGCGGTTCGGTGCAAAGCATGCCATGTCGAGCACGTTTTTGAGCAACCTGCTCGATGCCGCGAGCATCGATCCGAAAAAGACAGTGCTGTCGCTTGCCAACAATCACATTCTCGACCAGGGCGTCGAAGGTTTTGACGAGACGCTGTCAGCACTCGACCGTCTCGGCATCCGGACGATCGGCGCGGTTCGCGATGGCTGGCCGAGCGTTCACGAAGCCAGGTCTTTGCGCATTGCGTTTCTCGCCTTCACGCAGTGGCGGAATGCGTCGCGCGAGGCATTCGAGGGTCGAGTGATGACACTCGACGATGTCACGAAGCGGGGTCGGCTCATTCCCGATGCCGACCTTCTTTGCGCCGTACCGCATTGGGACTGGGAGTTCCGTCAGCAGCCGCGCCCTGAAACACAAGCTCTCGGTCGAAGGTTGGTCGAGGGCGGCGTCGGCCTGATCGCCGGACACCATGCGCATGTCGTCCAGCCGATGGAGCGGATCGGCGAAGCTGTCGTTGCCTATGGGCTCGGGGACTTCGTCGGCACCGCCTGGCCGTTTGTGCGGCGGCCGTTAAGGACAGGCGCGGTCTTTGTCGCCGATGTCAGTCTCGACCCTGCGACACGAGGCAAGATCGCGCGCTACGAGCTGATCATGTTCGACCGGCAGCGGGAAGGGGACCGCGAGCGGCTGACTATTCGGCCTTAGCCTTGCCGGCGGCTTCTTCCTGCTTGGCCTTTTCCAGCTTGTCCTTCACGACGAGGTCAAGGTCGGCGAGTTCGATACCGACCTGGATATTGTCGAAGAAGGAGTCGTACTGGCGCTGTCCGGCCGCATGATAGACGTTGCGGCACTCGTCCAGCGAGACCTTCGCGCGCGCAAGCACGTCGCGATCCGATGTTTGCTTGCCAAGTTCCAGAAGCAGCAGCGCGATGTTGTAGTGCGTGTCGGCGTAGCTGACGGGATTGGCCGCCTTGTCGTGGGCCTCCAGCGCGAGCCGGTAATGTTTCTCGGCCTTGCGCAGGCTATCCGGGCCGGCGCGGTGCTGGCCCATGGAGAAATGCGCGTTTGCGAGATTGTTGTGTGTGTTGGCCCAGGCGATCGGGTTCTTGTCGCGGGTGCGCACGTCGAGGATCTCCTCAAAAATCTTGATCGCGTCGCCGAAGCGTTTCGTATCTCCCGTCAACTCGCCATACTTGTAAAACGCGTTGGCAAGATTGTTCTGTGACGATCCCCATTCGAGCGGCACACGCTCGCGTGTCCGTTCGGAGAGTGCATTTTGGTACGCCGCAATCGCGAGATCGAGCGAGGCGGTCTCGCCGGTCCGCTCGGCCATAGCGGAATAGGCCATGCCGAGATTGTCCTCGATGCCGGCCCACTTCAGCGGGTCGCGCTCGCGTGTGATTTCCTCCAGCGCGAAGTTGAACGACTTCACCGCCTCCTCGAACCATTTGAGGTCGTTCTCGCGCAAGCCGATGTGATACACGGTCGCGCCGCGGTTGCTATGGGTTTCGGCCCAATGCAGCGGCGCGTATTCCCGGGTGCGCACCTCGAAGATGGCATCCAGCAGGGCTGCCGCTTCGGTGAGCCGCGCGGAGTCGGCGTCGCGCGCGCCAAGCTCGCCAAGGCTGAGCGCCAGATTATTCTGTGCGTTCGCCCAGCCCATTGGGTCGTTGGCGGGCGTCCAGACTTCCAACGCGGCGCGAAATGCCGCTACGCCTTCTTCCAGCCGTTCGCGCGACTGCTGGCGGGAACCAAGAACGAAAAGCGTCGAGCCGAGATGGTTCTGCAGCCGCGCCCACTCCATCGGCGCGACCGCGCGGGTGCGGACGGTCATCGCGGCACGGGCAGCGGCGACGGATTCCTCCAGCGTCTCCCAACCGGACTGCCGTTCGCCGAGCGTCATCAGCACTAGCGCCAGATCACCCTGTAGCTGCGCGCGCTTGTCGGGGTTTGCCTTCAGCGTGTCCGACGCAATCGCCGCGCGGAGGATCTCGGCGGCCTCCTCAATGCCTTCCGGGCCAGCCTGCCGTTCCCCACGCACCCAAATGGTCATCGCGAGACCGCTTTGTGCGTCCGCCCAGCCGTCGGGATTGGTGTCGGCCGGCGCGAGTTTCGCGGCAATCGCGTAAGCAGCCTGGGCGCGCTCGAGCGCGGCGGCGTCTGCGCGAAAATAGCCGAGGTCCGAAAGCGCGCGTGCTTCGCTCAGCTTGTATTTCAGTGCCAGCGTGTCGTCCCAACGCTCGACCTGCTCGAATGCCTTGCCGAAATCCTCGCTGGCGTGCGCATAGTTGAAGGCCAGCGAATAGGTGTCGGCGCTGTCCGCAAACACGGCGGCATTCTCGATGCGTCGTGCCTTCAGATCGGCTTCGGCGTCGTCCAGTGTCGATTCCAGCTCGGCGATGCGCGACTTGGCGCGTTCGTGGAATGTGATCGCGGTTTCCAGGGCGCCTTCGCGAACGGCTTCATTTGCCAGCGACGCCAGCCGGGCGATTTCAGGATCGGCATTCGACAGCGTCTCGCGCTCGACGAGCAGGGATTTCAGACGCGCCGCCTGGTCGTTGAGCAGGCGCGCGAGCTGATCCGGATCGTCGGGTGTCTCCGCTCCAACGGCCTTCAGCATGGCGAACAGCGCGTCCATCGGCACGCCGCTGTCCTTCGCGACCGTTGCGACCTGCCGGCGCTCGATGTCCGGCACCGACGCCATGGTGAGCAGCAGCTTGCGCCGCTCGCCGCGGATCGCCGCGTCGTCCGTGGTCGCGTCCTCGGCTGCTTCGCCGAAGTAGAGGAGCTTGCGCAGGCTCGTGTTCGTCCACGGTGTCTGGCGAGCGTCGGTCTTGAGGTAGACTTCTTCCGTGACCATCGTCATGACGTCGGCGAAGGCGTAGCCGCCGGCGGACAGATGTTTCAGCAACGCCGCCGCATAGGGGCTGTTGGCGCCGGGTTCGCCATCCAGCGCCGCCTGGCCTGGCGCGGCTGCGAAACCGAGGACTGCGCCCAGGCCCGCGTCCGGTTTCGGATCTCCGAGCGATATCGCGCCACGTGGCGCGCCAAGTCCGGCTGCGCCGATGGTGACCGGAGCGCCGTCAACAGCAAGCTTGATGGTTGCGCCGGGTGGGAACGGGTTCGACCGGCAGGCGTCGAGCAGGACGATGGTGACGGGTACCTTCGCCTGCAGCTCGGCGAGGATTTTCGACAGCGCCACAAGCTCTTCGCCAGCGTTCTCAAGTGCGGAATCGTCGGCATCGATGGGCAAGATAAAATTCTCGCCGCCCGCTTCGATACCGTGGCCGGAATAGTAGAGGAGGGCGACATCGGCGCCTTCCGCATCTTCGACGAACCGTTCGAGACTGCGCGCCAGTTTCTTCTGGTCGGCATCACGAACCAGATCGACCTCGAAACCGAGATCGGAGAGAAGTCCGTCGATCGCCTCGGCATCGTTCTCGGGATTTGGTAGGGGCGACAAGTGTTCGTAGCCGGACTGGCCGACGACCAATGCGACGCCCTTCAATGGCTTTTCGTCCGCCGGTGCGGCCGTCGCAAGCAGCGACATGGCTATCGCGGTCATCAGACCGCGCAGCCAGGCAATACGCCTCGTCAGTGCCCAAAAATCCACCGGCCTACCCAAGCCCTGCCGCTCATCCCTTCAATCATCCGCATGGCATCACGATGGCGAGGCAATGACAAGCTCGCGGCAGGTTACTGAAATCATTGCGGTTTGCGGATCATGGCCGAATTTGGCTGCCGCCGTTGTATTGCCTCAATTCGCTATTTGTGCGATATCTGGACCTGTTCGGGCATTTGCTGACCCCGGTGACTGGAACGTTTTGACGACCCTTTCCCCGATACTGTGAATATCTGACGGCCCCGCTTTGGTGGGGGGTTTCGTGCATGTCGCATGACCGCCAAAGAACCACCGGTACCGCCTCCGCCGCCAATCCGGATGCGAGACCAAAGACTCTGATGGGAGAAGGAGTTCCCCCAAATGGCCCAGACCGGCACCGTAAAGTTCTTCAACAGCACCAAAGGCTTCGGCTTCATCACGCCTGACGGCGGCGCGAAGGACGTGTTCGTTCATATCTCCGCAGTCGAGGCTTCCGGCCTGCGCACGCTAGTCGACGGTCAGAAGGTTTCCTTCGACGTCGAACCGGACCGCATGGGCAAGGGTCCGAAGGCTGTGAACCTGCGCGCCGGCTGAGGCAGCGCATCGCCGCGGACCGCGGCCTATATAATCGAAGAGGCGCGGTGCCGGCACCGCGCCTTTTTCTTTGGCAGGCGAATCATTGGGATTTCGATCGTCACCACCCGGCAAATTCATTCCCGGGTCAATACGCCATTGAAAAGTTTCGCTTGCTCGCTGATCAAAAATGAAGGACAAATTTCGTGTTCGGGCATTTGCCGGCCCGGAGACCGGAATGGCATGCGCCCGGAAACAGACGAAAGGCTCCACCGGGCGGCTCGCGAGATAAGAGGGTTGTGGCTAAACCCCGGGCGCGGAGCCGACGTTTCTTCTCCCCCGCTGAACGACCGAATTGCGATCGAGCGCAGTGTCGCTTGGCGTACTTTTTGAAGGGAGAAAGAGGAGTTTCTCATGCCGCAGACCGGCACCGTAAAGTTCTTCAACCATGCCAAAGGCTTCGGCTTCATAACGCCGGATGACGGGCAGAAGGACGTCTTCGTCCACATCTCGGCTGTGCAGGCTTCCGGCCTTCCCGGCCTGGAGGATGGGCAGAAGGTGTCGTTCGACACCGAGCCGGACAAGAGGGGAAAAGGCCCGAAGGCCGTCAATCTGAAAGTCGGCGGCTGATAGCCGTTAAAGACCGCCCCAACTCACATCTGACTGAACTTGCCTGCCGCGAGCCGTAACTCGCGGCGGTTGTTTTTTACCATGCGGCCAGCCCCGGCCCTCAAAACGGTCGGTGAGCGCCGCGATGCCGCCGCATTGCATTCAGCCCGCATTCAGCGGGCCATCGATAAAACCTCCCGCAAATTCAGCCGCCCCTGGCTGCATTAGAGGAGCTTTCCGATGAATCGTTTTCTCAAAACCGCCGTGCTTTCGGCAGCCATGGCAGCGACGGCAATCGCGCCGCTTGCCGAAGCCAATGCCGGCGGGCGTTATCGCGACCGTGAAGTCGTTCGCAGCAATTCCGATAGCGACGCGATCGTCGCCGGCATCTTCGGCATCGCGATCGGTGCGATCGCAGCGGGCATTATCGCAGGCAGCGACAACGATGTCGTCGACTCAAATCCGTATCGCCATCCGCGTCCTAGCCTTGATCGCGAAGTCTTCTATGAAGAGATCGTCGAGCCGGAAGCGGTGGAGTACGAATACGCGCCTTCTTTCGAGCCGTGGAGCCGTGACTGGTATCGTTACTGCGCGCGTACCTATGACAGCTTCGATCCGGCGACCGGCACCTATGTCGACTATGACGGATTCGAGCGCTTCTGCCGGTGACGGATCAAGCGATCGGTGACGGCGCGGCGGCAGCGGCGCCGTTTTCGTCCAGACCTCTCAGAAACGGGTTCTCGCGGCGCTCGACGCCGAACCGGCTGCCCGAGCCATGTCCACAGATGAAGCCGACATCGTCGCCGAGCGGCAGGAGTTTTTCCTTGATGGATCGGATCAGCGTCGCGTGATCCCCGCCGGGGAGATCGGTTCGTCCGACCGAGCCATTGAACAGTACATCCCCGACATGGGCGAACCGCGCCTTGTCATTGAAAAACACGACATGGCCGGGCGCATGACCGGGGCAATGGAGAACCTCGAAGACGTGCTCGCCGAAGGAGACTTTGTCGCCCTCGGCCAGGAAGCGATCCGGCGTGCAGTTGCGGACGCTGTCTGCCGGTAGGCCAAACCGGCCTGCCTGGTTCTCCAGGTTGGCAAGCAGCGGTTTGTCCGCCTCATGCGGTCCTATGATGTCGACGCCGAGCGCTTCCTTGAGCTCCATCGCGCCGCCGGCATGGTCGAGGTGGCCATGGGTGATCCAGATCGCTTCGATCTTGAAGCCATTGCCTTCGATCACCTTGAGCAGATCGCTGACATCTCCGCCTGGATCGACGACGACGCCGATTTTCGTGTCGTCGTCGAAAAGAATCGTGCAGTTCTGCTGAAACGGTGTCACCGGCACGATGCCGGCGTTGAGCTTTCCCATCGGATCCTCGGAAATTGCTTAAGGTGCAGCATCTAGGCGCTGCGCAGCCTTCCGTCCACCCAAACAAAAGCGGGCGGCTAACGCCGCCCGCATTGCTTCGCGAAAGCCTGAAACGGTTACTTCTTCATGGCGTTCATGACGGCGCCGACAATTGCCGTCAGGATCGCGCCGCCGCCGACACCACCGACCGCGTCGCCAAGCAGGCCGTCGAGCGCGCCGGGAGTTGCGCCTCCGCCTGCCAGCATATCCAAAATCCACGCGCCGGCTACGCCGCCGACACCGCCGCTGATGATCTTCGGCAATTGCGCCATTGCCGCCTGCTTGATCGCCGCCCCGACCGCCTGACCACCGATAATGCCGGTGACGATCTGAACGACGATTGCAAGAATTGCGTTGGTTTCCATGACTTACCCTCCTGAGTCGGCCGACATCTCGCCTGAGTCGGCTGACGCGGAATGAGCCTCCGAAATTAGACTAAAGTCAAATGAGGGTTCGCTGAAATGCAATCGGGCGACTGAAGAAGCCGCCCGAACACTTTTGAATACTTGGATTTTTGGTTGCCGGCTGGACTATTCGGCAGCGATCGCGTGCTTCGGCTGCACCTCTGCCGAGTAATCGGTCATCAGCGTTTTTGCGATTTCGCCGACTGTGAACTTGTACGGTCCGATCTCGGAAACCGGTGTTACTTCCGCCGCCGTACCAGTCAGGAAGCACTGCTCAAAACCGGCCATCTCTTCCGGCATGATGGCGCGCTCGATGACCTCGATGCCGCGACGCTTGGCAAGGTCGATCGCTGTGCGCCGGGTGATGCCATCGAGGAAGCAGTCAGGCTTCGGCGTATGGATCTTGCCATCCTTGACGAAGAACACATTGGCGCCAGTCGCCTCGGCGATCTGGCCGCGCCAGTCGTACATCAAGGCGTCGGCATAACCCCTGTCCTCGGCCGCATGTTTGGAGAGCGTGCAGATCATGTAAAGGCCGGCCGCCTTCGACTTGGACGGTGCCGTGCGCGGATCGGGCCTACGGTATTCGGCGATGTCGAGCCGAATGCCCTTCAGCTTCTGCGCCGGGTCGAAATAGCTCGGCCACTGCCAGATTGCGATCGCGCAATTGATGCGGTTGTGCTGGGCCGACACGCCCATCATTTCAGAGCCGCGCCAGGCGATCGGGCGGACATAGGCGTCCGCGAAACCTTGCTTCTTCAGAAGTTCGCGACAGGCGTCATCGATTTCGGCGACGGAGTACGGAATCTTGAAGCCGAGAATGCGCGCCGATTCATGCAGCCGCTCGGTATGCTCGGTGAGCTTGAAGATTTCGCCGCCATAGGCGCGCTCGCCCTCGAATATGGCGCTCGCATAATGGAGACCGTGTGTAAGAACGTGAACTTTGGCATCCGCCCATTTGACGAATTCGCCATTCATCCAGATATGACCGTCGAGTTTATCGAACGGAACCGATGCCATGACTTTCCTCCCGCGGGGAGCCCCGCATGTCGTTGTTCTGGCCAATCGTCCGCGCTATCAGCGCCCGCAGACGAAGCGTAAGGCGAAACCTGCGTGAAGGCAATTTGAAGGATGTTTCGGAAAAGCCCGATTCTTCTTGCCTTTTCGTTCGGAATTCGCCGAAAAGCTTGGCAAAAATTACCAGCCCTCGAAAAATATGTCAACATGGCTGACATAAATTTCGAAATGACCGGATCAGAGAATGGCGGATCGTAACGGCGGCAGCGCCAAACCAATAAAAACAGCGCTTTCGCGCGAGGATGGCGTCGACCTTGCCATCATCGAGCTTCTGTTCTTCGCCTATCGTGATTTTACCTCCGACCCGGACAAGATCCTTGCTGAATATGATTTCGGACGCGCGCATCACCGAGTCCTCCATTTCGTTAATCGCATGCCGGGATTGACGGTCGCCGAACTGCTCGACGTGCTGAAAATCACCAAGCAGAGCCTGGCGCGGGTGCTGAAGCAGTTGATCGACACGGGCCATATCGTCCAGGCGCAGGGGCCAAACGATCGCCGCCAGCGGCAGCTCTATCCCAGCGCGAAAGGTCGCGAACTTGCTCTTGCGCTTGCGAGGCCACAGTCCAGCCGCATCCATGAGGCATTGAAAGCCGCAGCGCCAGCCGACCGGACGGTGATCGAAAAATTCCTGAGGGCTATGGTCAATCCGGAACTTCGGCCACAGATAGACAATTTACCGGGCGACTCGCGGGGGATTTGAGCGAGGAATTGCATGGAAGCGATCGAAAAAGCCGCGCCCACCGGGATTCCGGGCGACGACGCTCCACATCTTCTGGTCGTCGATGACGATACGCGTATCCGCAATCTGCTGAAGCAGTATCTGACCGAGAACGGCTTCAGGGTGACGGTCGCAGGCACGGCGGACGAAGCGCGGCGCAAGCTCGCCGGGCTCGACTTCGACCTGCTCGTGCTCGACGTGATGATGCCGGGTGAAACGGGTGTAGACCTCACCAAATCGCTGCGCGCGGAAAAGAATGTGCCGATCCTGATGCTCACCGCGCTATCGGAGACAGAGGCCCGCATCACCGGTCTCGAAGCTGGCGCGGACGACTATCTGCCGAAGCCGTTCGATCCGCGCGAGCTTATCCTCAGGATTACCAACATTCTTCGTCGCGGCGGACCGCAATCCGTTCCGAAGGTCGAGCAGATCGTGTTCGGCCCGTATACGTTCCAGATCGCGCGCCGCGAACTGAAACGAGCCGGCGAGCCGTTGAAGCTCACCGAGCGCGAGCAGGAGATCCTTGCGATCTTCGCCGAGAGGGCGGGTGAGACCATCCCGCGGCACGAGCTTGTCGCGGGCGACGCCGAAGTCGGCGAGCGCACGATCGACGTGCAGATCAACCGGCTGCGCCGCAAGATCGAGCGCGATCCGTCCAATCCCGTCTGGCTGCAGACCGTTCGCGGTATTGGGTATCGGCTGAGTGTAGAATAAACTCGCCGCGAGAAGTCCGCATGATGCGGGCTTGAGCGGAAAGGGCGAATGGCTACTTCCGACTTTGACCGGTCTGCACGCGAGACAGCAGCGCGCCGTCTCGGCGCGCGTTCGCCGGTCTCCGGGCTTTCCTCGTTGCTGGAAGGTCGCCTGCCGCGCACAAGCGCAACTGAACCGCCCACGGCGGAGTCCAAAAGCGGGCGGGTGCTCGGCAGGCAGTGGCGGCACTTCTGGCGCCTGATGGGGCGCTACATGCCGAAAGGCTTGTATGCACGCTCGCTGATCATCGTGATTGCGCCGATGATCCTGCTTCAGGCGATCGTCGCCTTCGTGTTCATGGAACGGCACTGGCAGACCGTCACACAGCGTCTGTCGCAAGCCGTGGTACGCGACATCGCCGCCATCATCGACATGATCGAAACCTATCCCGACGATCAGGACTTCACCAATGTCGTGCGCATCGCACAGGAGCGGCTGTCGCTGAAGATCGACATCCTGCCACCCGACCCACTGCCGGCGCCGGGGCCAAAACCGTTTTTCTCTATTCTCGATCAGGCGCTCGGCGACGAGATCACGCAGCAGATCAACCGGCCGTTCTGGCTGGACACGGTTGGCGCATCGAACATCATCGAGATCCGCATCCAGCTCGAAGACAAGGTGCTGCGTGTCTTTGCGCGCCGCAGCCAGGCCTATGCGTCGAACACGCACATCTTCCTGCTCTGGATGGGCGGCACCTCCCTCGTGCTCCTGATGATCGCGATCCCGTTCCTCAGAAACCAGATCCGGCCGATCCTTCGTCTTGCCGAGGCGGCGGAGAGTTTTGGCAAAGGGCGGCCGATGCCACCGGACTTCCGGCCGCGCGGCGCAGACGAGGTGCGCCGCGCCGGTTTCGCCTTCATCCAGATGCGCGAACGCATCGAACGGCAGATCGACCAGCGCACGGCGATGCTCACCGGCGTCAGCCATGACCTCAGAACCATCCTGACACGCTTCAAGCTGGAGCTCGCGCTGCTCGGTTCGAAACCGCAGACGGCGGAACTGAACAAAGATATCGATGACATGCAGTCGATGCTCGAAGGTTACCTGGCCTTCGCGCGCGGCGAGGGTACGGAGGAGACGGCAAGCTTCGACCTCGATGCGAGCTTCCGCCACCTCGAGCGTGAGGCAGCGCTTCGTAAGAAGGGGCTGACGACATCCATGCCGGGCGATCCGGTGATCCAGGTGCGGCCGAACGCGTTTCGGCGCCTGCTCGGCAATATTGTCGGCAATGCGTTCCGCTATGCCTCCAACATTTCCGTCAAGGCCACGCGCACACGCGGCTCGCTCACCATCATCATCGATGATGACGGTCCGGGCATTCCGGCAGACAAGCGTGAGGATGTGTTCCGGCCGTTCTTCCGGCTGGATGCTGCGCGCAACCAGGATCAGGGCGGAACCGGCCTTGGCCTGGCGATCGCCCGCGACATTGCCCGAAGCCACGGCGGCGACATCACGCTGGACGACAGCCCGATGGGCGGTTTGCGGGCGGTGATCAAACTGCCGGCGTGACGCCCGTCAAGTAGCGGGAGTCACATAACTATCATCGAATCATGCTTTGCCGTCGCCTATCGCGCGGAGGGGACGACCCGCGCGTTGGAGATTGCGGCAATGCGGATATTGATGGCGACCGACGCGTGGCGCCCGCAAGTCAACGGCGTCGTCAACACGCTGGAACGGCTTACGCAAACACTTGCGCCGATGGGAGTCGAGTTCGACTTCCTGACGCCGGATAAGTACCGCACACTGCCTGTGCCGACCTATCCCGAGATCCGGCTGGCGCTGACGACCGGTGGGCAGGTCGGGCGCACCATCGACGCAGCGAAAGCTGACCACGTCCACATCGTCACTGAAGGTCCGCTCGGCATTCTTGCGCGTCGCCATTGCATGCGCGTGGGGCGGCCGTTTACCACGAGCTATCACACGCGCTTCCCGGAATATGTCAGCGCCCGCGTGCCGGTGCCGGAGCGGTGGGTCTATGGCTGGCTGCGCGACTTCCATAACGCCGCGACGGCGACGCTCGTGCCGACGCAGTCGATGGCGGATGAACTCGCGAAACGCGGGTTCACGAAACTCAGGCCCTGGACGCGCGGGGTGGAGACGGACTTTTTCCGTCCGGACCGCCGGCGCAAGCGCGATTTTCCCGGACCGATCTTCCTCTCAGTCGGCCGCGTGGCAGTCGAGAAGAATCTCGAGGCGTTTCTCAGCCTCAACCTGCCGGGCAGCAAGGTGATCGTCGGAGACGGTCCGGAGCTTGCGCGGCTCAAGGCGAAACATCCGGACGCGCATTTCCTCGGGTATCAGCCGCGCGAGCAACTCGCGGACTTCTACGCCTCGGCCGACGTCTTCGTATTTCCAAGCCGCACCGACACGTTCGGCAATGTCATCATCGAGGCACTCGCCAGCGGCACGCCGGTCGCTGCATTCCCTGTTACAGGGCCGATCGACATTGTCGGCGATGGGATCGGCGGCGTCTGCAGCGAAGATCTGCGCGAGGCCTGTTTGAAAGCGCTCGACATTTCGCGCGACGAGGCGCGGCAGAAGGCCTCGCGGTATACGTGGCGTGCGTGCGCGGAGCAGTTCATGGCAGCGGTGAACGAGGCTTACCCGCAGAAAGCTGCGGCATAAAAAAGCCCGGCCAATGGCCGGGCTTTTTCTGCGTGAAATTCGCTCAGCTCAACGAGCCTGCGAAGCGCTGGATACGTGTGCAGGCTTCTTCGAGCAGCGCTTCCGATGTCGCGTAGGAGATGCGGAAGTTCGGACCGAGCCCGAAGGCCGAGCCGAACACGACCGCCACGCCTTCGGCGTCGAGCAATTCCGAGCAGAAGGTTTCGTCATTGTCGATCACCTTGCCAGCGGCGGTCTTCTTGCCGATGAGCTTTTCGCAGGACGGATAAACGTAGAACGCGCCCTCAGGCGACGGGCAGGTGATGCCGTTAGCCTGGTTGAGCATCGACACGACCAGATCGCGGCGATTCTGGAAGATCGCCTTGTTCTTCTGCACGAAATCCTGCGGACCATTCAGCGCCTCGACGGAAGCCCATTGGGCGATCGTGCAGGCGCCCGACGTCTGCTGGCCCTGGATCATGTCCATCGCCTTGATGAGCTGCACTGGCCCCGCGGCGTAACCGATGCGCCAGCCGGTCATGGCGTAGGCTTTCGACACGCCGTTCATGGTGAGCGTACGGTCGTAGAGCTTCGGCTCGACCTCCGCGATCGTCTTGAAGACGAAATCGCCATAGGTGAGGTGCTCGTACATGTCATCTGTCAGAGTCCAAACCTGCGGATGCTTCAAGAGGACATCCGCGAGCGCGCGCAACTCGGCCTCTGTGTAGGCCGCGCCCGACGGGTTCGACGGCGAGTTCATCAGCAGCCATTTCGTCTTCGGCGTAATTGCCTTTTCGAGCGCTGCGGCCGTAAGCTTGAAGCCGTTGTCGATCGTTGTCGGCGCAAAGACCGATGTGCCACCGCAGATCGCCACCATTTCAGGATAGCTCACCCAGTACGGCGTCGGGATGATCACCTCGTCGCCGGGGTTCAGGGTCGCCATGAACGCGTTGAACAGGATCTGCTTGCCGCCGGTGCCGACGATGGTCTGCTCCGGCTTGTAGTCGAGATTATTCTCGCGCTTGAACTTTTTGGCGATCGCCTCGCGCAGCGGGACGATGCCCGACACCGGCGGGTATTTCGTCTCGCCGCGGCGGATCGCGTCGATCGCCGCATTCTTGATGTTGTCCGGGGTATCGAAGTCCGGTTCGCCGGCGCCAAGGCCGATGATGTCGCGGCCTTTTGCCTTCAGCTCGCGTGCTTTCTGCGTGACGGCAATCGTCGCGGAAGGCTTAACGCGGGCAAGGGCATCGGCAAGAAAGGCCATGACTTTATCGTCTCCAAGGAAACCTGCCTGAACGGCAGGCGCGCCTTAATGTCGAAAAGTGCCGGAAACCGCAAGGGTTCTCGTGTCACGGTGACAGGCTTAAAAGTGCGTCAACCGCCATGATTGCCGCCGCGAGCAGGTATTAACGGGCGATAAAACTTCACGTGGCAAGGTCGCCGCCCAGGCTTGCAGTCCCAGGCCGAGGATCACGTGGCTCGAAGCATCGCGCTTTCGCATATCATCCGCCAGGATGACGGCTCGTCGAAGGGCATATGGAGCGTCTTCACGCTGAAGACGGCTTTTCAGCCGATTTTTGCTTTCCAGCGCGGCCGCCTGTCGATCGTAGCGTTCGAGGGGCTGATCCGGCCGTTCCGCGACAGGGAGGGCATGTCACCCGGCGCTTTTTTCGGCCTCGTTCCGGCTGCCGACCGGCTGCATGTCGAGACCTTGATGCGGACTCTGCATCTTTTGAATGCAGGCGCGTTCCTCGACGAAAACGCCTCGATCTTCGTCAATTTCGATCCTTCGCTCTTCACAGACCGCGCCATCTCGGACGCGGCGCTGCGTGATATGCGGCTCGTGCTGCATGAGGCAGGCATCGATCCACGCCGGGTCGTGTGCGAAATCACCGAGCAGACCTCGGCGTCGGAAACAACGCTCTTCGGTTTTGTCGAGGCGCTGCGCGCGCATGGCTACCGCATCGCGGTCGACGACTATGGCGCGGACGATTCCGACATCAACCGCATTCGGGAGCTCAGACCCGACATCGTCAAATTCGATGCGCACTGGATCACGCGGCTGATGGAGTCCGGGCCGGGTTTCGCACTGCTGCAGGCGATGGTGACGACCTTCGCCGACCAAGGCATCCGCACTGTTTTCGAAGGTATCGAGGGACGCTGGCAACTCGAGCTTGCCGAGCGCTCAGGTGCTTCGATGGTGCAGGGGTTCGTGCTCGCCCGCCCGCAGCTCGTTCCGGCAAACTTTGCGGAGTTTCAGCAAAGTATCGCGCCAACGGCACCACCAGTCAGGAAACTTGAGGCCCCTGCTTCCGGCGCTTTTGCTGGCCAGCCAGTACCCGCGGCGGCGGTGCGCGGCTTTGGCCGAAGGGCGACGCGGCCATGAGCTTTTTCGGAGAGGTCGCGAATTCGAACGTATCGATCCTCGTCGACGAGGTCGGCATCGAGATCGGCGTATTTGGCGACTACCGGTTGAAGACAACCTATCGCGCCGTCTTTCGCCGCCTGGACGGCATGCTGCTCGAACCGTTCGCGGTCGAGGCCTCGATTTCGCCGTTTCTGCGCGGGCGGCCGGTCGATCCTGAGCACTTTTCCGCTGCCTTGCCCGTCGGCGACAAGCCGATGGTCGAAAACCTGGGGCGGGCTCTCAGCCTGAAGAATCTGCACAATCTCGGCACGGATGACGTTTCGCTGTTCGTCGACGTCGATCTCGCGGCGCTCGACGGGGCGGACGGTGTCGATTTCGAGCACGGATCGGAGACCGATCCCGACCCGTCCCGGTTGATCTGTGTGATCGCGACCGCCTCGCTGCTCGACCGGCACGATCTGGTCGAGCACACGCTGACGCTCCGTTCCGCGGGCTGCAGCATCGCGGTGAGCGGTTTCGGAACCGGTCCGTGGGACATCGCCTGCATGCAAGCGGTGCGGCCGGACATCGTGCAGCTCGACGCGTCATGGTTCCGCCGGGCGGTGTCCCATCCCGCAGCGGCAAAACTGCTTGTGCCGCTTGTCGCGGGACTGCACGATCTTGGCGCGAACATCCTGATCGAAGGCATATCGAACGCGGCCGAGCTTCGTGCGGCGCTCGACTGCGGCGCGGACATTTTCCAGGGCGACCTCTTTGGCCAACCGGTACTCGCCGGCGCCGGTTTTGATACAGCCCGCAAAAGCGCCGCCGAGTTTCTGGGCGATGGCTCGAAAGTCGTTCCGCTGTTTGCGTGACACATCAGCCGAATCGATTGGCACCGCTACAACAATTCACTGGATCGCCACGCTGAGCTCGGGATAATCCGCCCCGTTTTCTGGGGAGTATTCCATGCCGACGATCTACGGAATGCGCGACAGCGGCAATTGCTACAAGCCACGGCTTCTGATGGCCAAGCTCGGCAAACCGTTTCGGCATGTCGAGGTGAATTCACGCGACGGCTCGACGCGCGCGCCCGAGTTTCTCGCCAAGAACCCCAACGGCAAGGTGCCGCTGCTCGAACTGGACGACGGCCGCTTTGTGTCGGAGTCCAACGCGATGCTGCTCTACCTCGGCGACGGGACGAAATTCGTCCCGGCCGATGCTTATGAGCGCGCGCTGGTGCACCAGTGGCTGTTCTTCGAGCAGTACAGCCACGAGCCCTACATCGCGGTACGCCGTTCCCTCCTGGTCTATCCGGAGCGGGCGACGCAGGCGACACCGGAGCGGATGGCTTCACTGCTCGAAAGTGGCAACAAGGCGCTGGGGGTGATGGAAGCGCAGCTTCAGAAGACGCCGTTCCTCGCTGGAGGTGCTCTCACGGTCGCTGACATCGCGCTCTACGTCTATACGCATGAGGCCAGGATGGGCGGTTTCGACCTCGCGCGGTTTCCGGCGGTTGCGGCGTGGCTGAAGCGCGTCGAGGCGGATCCCGGTCATGTGCCGATGAGCTGGCTGCCCTAGAGCAGTTTCGCGATTTCATCGCGTAACCGCTCTAAAGATTCGTTAGCCGCAAAAACGGCGGGTCTTTCGACCCGCCGGTATCCGGACGGAAAACCGGTTCCCACTTTTCCTGGATTTGCTCTCTAGCGTTTCGCCAAAGCACCGCGAAGCGCCTGGTCGACGACACGCCCGGCGATGTTGTGCGGCACCGGCTGGTCCGGGTCGGTCAGCATCATGACCTTCAGGATCGGCGCGGTGATGATCTCGTAGAGCGCGGTGATGTCCGTATCGGCGGCGAGATCGCCGTCCGCGACGCCGCGGCGGATGCGATCAAGCACCGCCTTGCGGCGCGGCGCGACGAGGTCGCGAAAAATCATCGTCATCAGCTCGGGGCTTTTGCGGCCCTGCGCGACAAGTGCCGAATGCGCAATCCGTGTGCGGCGCACGTCGAAACCAAAGATGCTGGTGAGGATTTCGACGAGGTCACTCCTCAGAGACGCCGTCGGGCCAGCGGCCAGTGGGGAGGGCCGCAGCGATTGCAGGATCGCGAGCACGAAGTGCTCGCGCGTCGGCCAGCGGCGGTAGAACGAGGCTTTGCTCGCACCGACGTGCGCGCAGACAGCATCGATGCTCACGGCGTCGAAGGAGCGCTTCTCCTCGAGCAGTTGGAGCGCGGCCTCAATGAGGTCGGCCTCCAGTCGTGCGGAATGCGGACGGCCGCGCGGGCGTTTTTCGTTCAATAGAGTCCCATGCCCAGAATCGCCATGATGGCGATAGTGGCAAGGAGTCCAACGCCTGTCACGAGTGCCTGGCCGCGCCAAAGCATCGTCAACTCAACGCGCGGGTCGTCGCTGGCCTCAAGGGCCGCGGCGACTTTCGCGCGATGCCGGCCGCCAAGGACCGTTACGAGAATGACGATCACGAAGGCCGCGATCACGTAAAGGCCGTAGGCCGTCGAGAGATCGGCGAAGGAGGTAATGGCGCCGCCGAGCCGCGCGCGAGCGAAGCCTGTGACGAGAAGCAGCAATCCCGAGCCTGCCATGACCGGCCCGGCATAACGGCCCATGGCCGCCTGGAAGCTGCGCATCTGCGGTGCTTCCAGGCGCAAAAGCGTCGGCTCGACGACGAAGGTCGCGAAAATCGCGCCGCCAGCCCAGACAATGCCCGACAGAATGTGCAGGAAATGAACGAAATCGAGCATCGAAGCGCCTCCTGATATATAAACGAAACTGTACCGTTTCATATATGAGGCGGCGATATTGCGCAAGAAACAAAAAAAGGCGGGCAAAGCCCGCCTTTCCATCAGCAGTTTGATGTCCAGCCTTCAGAATCGTCCGTCGCAGCAATCCGCTGCGTCACAAGAAGACCTTCAGGCTTGAGCAGCGCCTAACGCGCGGCCGCCAGTACATCCGTGACTTGCCGCGCGCCGCGAGCAAAGGCCCGCAGCGCGCTCGACAATCAGCCTGCCTTGCTAAGAGACCCAGCGGACGACTTGCCGGTGCGGCGGTCCTGCTCGATCTCGTAGTTGACCTTCTGGCCATCATTGAGCGTGGTCATGCCAGCGCGCTCGACGGCCGAGATGTGAACGAAAACGTCCGGTCCACCGGCGTCCGGCTGGATGAAGCCGTAGCCTTTGGTGGCGTTGAACCATTTTACCGTTCCAGTTGCCATGCGAAGTTCCTTGTTTGCATGTTGAACTTGACCAGTTTTACGACTGATCGGTGGTTATCGAGATTTTGGAGATAGACGTCAGCAAACGCGGTTTCTTCGCGAGGCCCTGATCGATCGGCCCAAATATCAACGGAGGCCATATAATCGATGTTCGCGTTTCATTCAAGTCCCCGTGATCAAGAGTTCTTTGGCGCCAGCGATACGCCATTCATGCCGGCAACGGCGTCCGCCAGCATCGGCACGAAATCCTCGCCCTTGCCGGTGTTGACGGCGTTGGCGAAGGCGTTGCGCACCGCCGCGCCGACTGGATTGGCGACGCCGGTTGCGTTGGCGAAAGCCGCCAGGTAGCCGAGATCCTTGAAACCGTTCTTCAGCGTGAAGCGATGCGCGTTCGGATCGCGCCCGACCACCCACTGAAAATAGGTGCGAAAGAAGGGACAATCCATCCGGCCATCCTTGATGACGGCCTCGAAGGTCGCGGGGGAGAGGCCAGCCTTGATGCCCAATGTCAGTGCTTCGGCATAGATCGCGCCGTAGCCGAGCGAAACGAAGTTGTTCAACAGCTTCATCGTGTGGCCGGTGCCGACAGGGCCAGTATGGACAACGCGGCCGGCGAAGCAGTCAATGACGGCCCGTGCGCGGGCGACGACATCGTCAGGCCCGCCGACCATCACATCGAGTGTGCCGGCTTCGGCATCCTTCGGCGTGCGCGACAGCGGCGCGTCGATCAGTGTGATGCCTTGCGGCGCGAGTGCGGCGGCAAGGCGCGTCGTGGACGAAGGCTCCGAGGTCGAGCAGTCGATGATAAGCAGCGGCTTCATTGCGGACGCCAGACCATCGGGACCATTGATCACCGCCTCGACTTCCGGACTGCCGGTGACGCAGATCACGACGATGTCCGAATTTTCGGCGAGCTCACGCGCCGACTTCGCCTCGGACGCGCCGCGCGAAATCAGGTCGTCAACGGCTTCGCGCCTGCGGTGGGCGAGGACCGTCAGGGGAAAGCCCTTGGCGACGATGTTCTTCGCCATGCCGGAGCCCATCAACCCGAGCCCGATAAAGCCAACCCGTTCGTTCGCCATCATGTCCTCCTCGATATGCGCGCGGAACCATAAGGATTTTCGCTCCGTGCGTCACTTGCCGGCTGCCTTCGCAACGCCAGATTCCAGCTTAGACTATCGTCCAGCGATATTCCCTCGGGAGCCTGACCATGAAAACCCTGATCGTTGCCGCAATGCTCGCCGCGGTCGCCTCAACGCCCGCTGCCGCGATTTCGAGATACAACACCGACGGCATGTCATGCCGGGAGGCGCAAAGCGCGGTGCGTTCCCAAGGCGCTGCCATCCTGCGCTACGCCTCCAAACGCAACCCGGGCATGACGCTCTACGACCGTTTCGTCCGGCACGGCGGCTATTGCCAGACGAACGAGATCGCGGTGCAGGGTTATGTGCCGACTGCCGACCGCGCCTCGTGCCCGATCAAGCGTTGCGAGCCGGCGTCGAAACATTTCGACAATGACGAGATCTTTATCCCGCGCTGATCGTTTTTTTGTCGCAAATCCGGACGGAAAACCGGTTTCCACTTTTCCTGGATTTGCTTTAGAGCGGCAGGGACGCTTGCGCGGGTGGAGGTGGTCCGACGCGGACGCCTTCCATCGCCAGCATCTTCTCCTTCGTGCGCGAACCGCCCGGCGCGGAGAAGCCGCCGATCTTGTTGCCGGCGGCGAGGATGCGGTGGCAAGGCACCACGATTGGCAGCGGGTTTTGACCGAGCGCCGCGCCGGTTTCGCGCGCCAGGCCAGGATGGCCGGCACGCTTCGCCAACTCGCCATAGGTGACGGTTTCGCCGTAATGCAGCGCTTTAGCCGCGTCGTAGATGGCGAGGCGAAAATCGTCGATCCCGGAAAGATCGAGCGGCACGGTCGAGAAGTCGACTTCTTCGCCCGCCGCATACGACTTCAGGCTCTCTACAACCGCCGCGATCACCGGTGAAAGCGGGGCATCTGGCAGGTTCGCTTCGCGCTTCTCGACCCGCCGCAAAACCGACTCCCGTTCGCGTTCCGGCAGCCAGACGCGGGTCAGGCCTTCAGCGCTCCAGGTCACCGCCATCCAGCCGAGCGCGGTTTCGAAAATGTGGCGGCCGATCGAAGAGTTTGTCATGTCGTTTTCCTCGAATTCAGACTAGCACGGGAGCGCCCGCCGAAGAACATGATGGCGTTCGGCTCCTGACATATTTCAGGACTGTAAAATGGGCGGACAAAACGTGAAAAGCCACCCGAAACCTGCCCGGTTGCGCCGCTGCGCGGCGGCATGATAGGCAGCTTCTTCCCGGGACGGGACCGAATACTCCAACCGCGAGAGCGGCGTTGCCTGAATTTCGACCTTCAATTCTTGCCGGGTTTTGCCTTTCGGTTTCCGCACTTGCCGGATGCACGACTGCTGGTATGCAGCAGACGACGAGCCTGCAGCCCGGTCCGGCTGTGATCGAGCAGGGTTACGCGCCATTGCCCGAGTCCGTTGAAGTTCTGCCGACGGTGCTGGCGCGCGCCGAGGGAATTCCTGTGGTCGCGGAAGCCGGGGCGCAGCCGGCAGCGCCCGTCATGGTCGCTTCGCTCGGCGAGATGCCGGTTCCTATCGGCGAGGCCGCTCCTATGATCGTTCCGGCGTCATACGCGAAGGCCGACAACATCATCGGCGGATCGTCTTCTCGCCTCCAGATCGACGCGCTGATCGCGAAATATGCCGCGATCTATGAGCTGCCGGTCGAGTTCGTACACGCGGTGGTGAAGCGCGAGAGCACCTACAATCCGAACGCCCATAACAAAGGCCACTGGGGCCTGATGCAGATCAAGCATGCGACGGCGCGTGGCATGGGTTACAACGGTACCGCGCGGGGTCTGCTCGATCCCGAAACCAACCTCAAATACGCGGTCAAATATCTGAAGGGCGCCTATATGGTGGCCGATGGCAACCAGCGACTTGCCGACCGCATGTATCAGCGCGGCTATTATTACGACGCCAAGCGCAAGGGCCTGCTCGACGAGACAGGGCTCGGGCGCGACCGGGTTCGCAAGCGCCGTTCCATCTAGCTGTCAGCCGCTTTCCGGCCACAATCACCCGGTGCCACGGGCGGCTGAGCCGGGAACAATAAGGATTCCATATCGTTGACAGGGCTGAACGATATGGAGAGATCCCATGCCCGGCAAACGTGAATTGATCGAACCGAACAAGGGCGACAAGCGCTTCGTGCGCCGTGATGATCGTGGCCGCTTCGACGAGGTTGAAGATGTCGGTCGCTCTCTGGCGCAAGACCAGAAGCGGAAGGCCAAGGCGGACGCGAAGCCAGGCTACGGCGACCGCGGTGACCGCAAGACGCACTAAGTTTGCAACGGAGTGGCAACCGGCTGCGCCCTGCATCACTGACCGTTAAGTTCCGCGAGAGTTCGTTTCAGCGCCTCCAGGATCGGCCGCTGGCCGGCGTGAATTTTCTCTCCGGCCTCATCAAGCGAGAACCACGCCGCCCTGTCGACTTCGGGGAATTGGCGTTTCATGCCCGAACGCGGCGGCCACTCCATCTCGAACAGATTGCTCTTGAGTTCTACCGGGTCGGCGTCGCCTTCGAGCGCCCAGGCGATGACGACCTTGGCGCCAGGTTGACGGAATTCTCCCAAAGGCACGAAATCGCCATCGACCGCAAAGCCCGTTTCTTCCAGGAATTCGCGTCGCGCGGCGGCGAGCGTGTCCTCGTCGGCGTCGACGAGCCCTTTGGGAATCGACCACGCCGCCTCATCCTTCTTTGCCCAGAATGGCCCGCCCGGATGGACGAGAAAGACCTCCCGGTTACCGTTCGAGCGATGGAGAAGGATTCCAGCGCTGAGTTTCGGCATGTATTTCCCCAGTCACATTGAGCTTGCCAACACGAGACGCGCTTGACTGCTCGATGACCATACTACCGCGGATGCCGAAATCCATGGCGGGGCCCGCCGAGGACGCCCGGACGCCTTGGCCGAACGCGGGGGCTCTTCGGCCTACACCACGAGGAAATCCGCGTTGGTGAGGGCGAGGTTGATAGCGAGGTCCGCGAACTGTTTGGCGCCGCCGGCCGCACTGCCATTGCTGTCGTAGAACAACTCACCTGTGTCGGTTTCGTAAATGATACGGTGGGCGGCGGTCGTAGCTGCGCCTGTCGCGTTGGCGGTGAAAGCCGCTGCGGCAAGCGTCCCCGTCTCCGTCAGCGCGGTGAAGACCGAATTATCGAGCTTGATCGTGTCGTCGGCGACGGAGAAGCCGGTGATGGTGTCGATATTGTTCGCGCCGAGCGCGGTGGTGAAGAAGAATGAATCGGAGCCGCCGCCGCCGATCAGCGTGTCGTTGCCCAGGAGGCCGTCGAGGGCGTCGTTGCCTGCGAGGCCGCTCAGCACATTGACGCCGTCATTGCCGGTAAGGATGTTGGCAACGCTGTTGCCCGTCCCGTCGATGTTAGCGCTTCCCAGCAGCTTCAGGCGCTCGACGTTGGCGCCCAGGCTGTAGCTGATCGAGGACCGCACATTGTCAGTGCCCGCCGCAGCGTACTCAGTGATGACGTCGCCGGCATTGTCGACGTAATAGATATCGTTGCCGGCGTATCCATACATTGCGTCCGCGCCGCCGCCGCCATCGAGGATGTTGATGCCGTCATTGCCGTGAATGGTTTGCGCCCGTTCATTGCCGGTCAGGTTGATCGGGATGGTGAACGGCACGAACAAAGTCATTATTTGTTCGACGTGCACGCCTTCCGAAAGCGTGAAGTTCACGGACGCATAAACGGTGTCCGTGCCTCCGCCGGCGCTCTCGACAAGGATGTCGCCTGTATCTTCGATATAGTAGTCGTCGTTGCCGGTACCGCCGATCAGCGTATCGATGCCCGCGCCGCCGTTGATCCGGTCGTTGCCGCCTTCACCGCGCACCGTATCGTTGCCATCCATCGCCCAGACCGCATCATTGCCGTTGCCGCCCCAGATGGAATCGTTGCCGCCATGGCCATGGAACAGGTCGTCGCCGTCCAGCCCGCGCAGCGTGTTGGCCACGTTATTTCCGAACAGCTTGTCGTCATGGTCCGAGCCGGTGAGGTTTTCGAAGCTGTTGAGTTCGTCGCCGGCAGCGTCCCCTTCGCTCGCGGTGTCGTCGATGAGCGAGATGACAACCCTGGCGGCTGAGCCTGCATAGGACGCCGTATCGATGCCGGTGCCTCCACTCAACGTATCCGCGCCGCCGCCGCCCTTGAGTGTATCCTTGCCGCTGCCTCCATCGAGCGTGTCGGCGCCCCCACCGCCCTTCAGAAAATCATCGTCTTCCAATCCCTTGAGGATGTTAGCACTAGCGTTGCCGGTCAGGAAATCAGCGTGCGCTGATCCCCACACGTCCTCAATGCTGGAGTAAGTGTCGCCTTCGGCAGTTCCCCCGATTCCGGGTCCGGACGTCAGGTTGACGGTCACGCCGACAGTCGAATCGCTGTAGTTGGCAGAGTCGATGCCGCTGCCGCCAAAAAGCTGGTCGGCACCTCCGCCGCCCTTGAGCGTATCATTGCCGCCGAGACTATAAATCACATCGTCGCCGAGATATCCGAATATCGTGTCGAAGCCTTCGGTGACGCCGTCCGCCGCATCGAGGGTTTCTGAGTTATCAGTGCCGTAAACTGAAGCCATTGCTGTGCCTTTCCAACCGTTCGAGCCATGCCGCGGCTGTCACTGATCGCGCGGCCCCGTTTCCAAATTCGCTTACCGCGTTAATCCCGGCCGGCGAGCTCGGT
Organism: Rhizobiaceae bacterium; assembly: GCA_035503715.1. GTDB lineage: Bacteria > Pseudomonadota > Alphaproteobacteria > Rhizobiales > Rhizobiaceae > OAS926. Next base: position 40,942 of record DATJTE010000180.1, read on the forward strand.
TCGCCGTCTCGGTCGCGAAGACTTTGAAAGGTTCATCCGCTGATGCGCTCGACGTGTGCGCCACGAAATCATTGACGCGCTGGCGCATTGGCCTCGTGCTGCCATCCTTGTAATGGCGCTTGAAATACATCATCTGCTTGCCGCGCATGGCCTCTCGCGCTGCTCCAAGTACGAGACGGTTGACCTCGATCCGGTCCGCCGACCAGGCATTGAAGACGATGCAATCGCCGTCGCGGGCTTCAGCATCGGAAAAGCCGCCTCGGTCTTCCACCCAGGCTTCGGCTACTTCCCTGCTCGTGAGTGCCCAGCCGAGAAATCCGACCACCTTGTCCTGATCGTCGAGGACAAACTGGTAATGCTTGCGGTTAATCTGGCCGACGAGGATCCGCGACCATTCGCCGAAGCGCAGATGGGCGAACGCCGGCTTGGTCATCAGGTGATTGACTGCCATGCCGAGTGCCGAGACCGGGCTTTCGGGTCGAAACAGGCGCAGGCCGACCGGTCGAGCACGAGCGGTCGTCAGGTCCGCTGTTCGCCGAAGCAGAATCGACGACCCGGCGGTTTGCGTCAACGCGGGTGCTGGGATGGATAAGGCCTTCTCTGTCATGGTGACGCTGCCGTGGGGTTGAAGGAAACGCCCGGATCACGCGGAAATCCGTCTTGATGAGCCGAGGCCGAGCGGCGGTGTGCCTTCGGTCTGTTCGTTGTCTGCGCGGGAGACTGTGGCTGGATTTGGCTGGCGTCTAAGGGACTTGCGTGAGTCCATTCGATCTTTCGCGATTTCAGTCGGATGGACGTTTCACGATGCGCGAATTTCGCCTCACCGAGAAACCGCAGCGAATATTGATGATCGGAGCCGCGATGCCTTGCTTTGACGCTGACCGGCTCATTCAATGCATGTAGCGCTTGGCGTGCGTAATATTGCGCTTACCTAATGTAATACATGCTTAACTGCTCACAGGCACAATACGCGACATGGATACGGCAGCCGATGACAAGGATTTGCCTGAAGGCGCCGATGCCGCGCCCGTTGAAAAGCCGCGTGCTTCGCTCATTGGCAATGTAGCGCTTTTTCTGATCGCGCCCGTGCTTGCCGGGGCCGGCGTGTTCGCCGGCATGGCTCTGATGGAGGGTGAACCCGAGATTATATACCGCGCAGGCGTGCCCCTCTCGGTCACCGAAACAGTCGGCTCGGTACAACTCGATCTAGACGCTGCGGCCGAAACCTCCTTCTCCTACTCCTTCGAGCTGTCCGAGATGCTCAAGGGTAGTTGCGGCGAGGTGGTGACGGATGCTCTTGCCGCGGCAAGCCGCGCCGAGACGCTCAAGGACGTCACGCTGGTGATCCGATCGCGCGAGGCCGCCACACGACGCGCCGCGTCGATCACAACTGCCAAATCCTGCAATCGGGTCCTGGTCGAGATCGAACTGGCCGAAGTGAAGGCGAAGAAGCAGGGCTATTGATCCAGTAACTGCAACCTGAGGGCGGGTGCGCGAGTTTAGTTGCATCCGCACGAGGTTGTTTCATGAAGAGCAGTTCTTCCAGTTCCGCGCCGTCGCCCCGAAAAGGCATGCCGAGCCCAAGGCTCGACGAGCGTGAGTTCAAGCGGCGCTATAGACAGCAGTTTTGTGATCCGGCGTTCGAGGCGCTGAACGGCGAGGTCGAGCGGATCACGCACGTCGCGTGGGAGGCTTATGAGGATTCGCGCAAGAGCCCGCTCACGCGCAAGGCGGGACCGGAATTCGCCGATCCCGAGTACGATCTCTCCGTCGAGTGGCTCGCCGCGCGCGATGCGATCCTCGATGCGCAGAAACGGCATGAAGACGAAGCTCTCGCGCCGCGCATTCTCCTGATCAATGGTTCGTCGCGCAGCGAGCACACCTGTCCCGGTGAGATGTCGAAGAGCTTTCGGCTGACTGAGATCGCGCGCGAGACGATCGCGGATGAAGCCAGGCTGGAGACCGACGTGCTCGATCTTTCCCGGCTGGCCTCCGAATACGGCCGCCATATCCATCCGTGCAAGGCGTGCTTCTCGACGGCCGCGCCGCTCTGCCACTGGCCGTGCTCCTGTTATCCGAACCACTCACTTGGTCAGGTGCAGGACTGGATGAACGATATCTATCCGCTGTGGGTCGCAGCGCACGGCGTCATGATCGTCACGCCGGTGAACTGGTACACGACCTCCTCTCCGCTCAAGCTGATGATCGACAGGATGGTCTGCGCCGATGGCGGCAATCCGGATCCGACGCTGACCGGCGGCAAGGATGCTGCCAAGGCAAAGAAGGTCGAGCTCGACGGGTGGGATTATCCACGGCATCTGGCCGGCAGGCTTTTCTCCGTCATCGTACATGGCGATGTCGAGGGCGCGGAGAATACGCGCCGTGGCGTGGCTGACTGGTTGCGCTTCATGCATCTCATTCCCGCCGGGCCTCAGGCTGAGATCGACCGCTACATCGGCTACTGGAAGCCTTACGCGACCAACCATGTTGAGCTCGACGCCGACGAAGCGGTGCAAGAGGAAGTGCGCAACGCGGCCCGCACGCTTGCCGAGGCGGTGATCGCCAGGCGGGCAGGGCGCCTGGTTGCTGCGGGCGAACATCTGGAGGAAGCGCGGCAGAAGTGAGCAGCCTCGCGTGGCAAGCAAGCCAAAAAATTTCGGCCCTATATGTCGATTTCCCAATTCGCCGTTCGTCGTGCTGGCAGGAAGGCAATCGAACTCCAAGGAGAACACCATGTTCCGCGCCATTCTCACAGCACTCGCCTCGGCCGCAGCGATCGTACTGACGGCGAGCGCCGCACTCGCTCAGTCCGAACCGAAGGGCGAGCGCGTCGAGGTCAACGGCATGCAGATGTATTACGAGGTTTCGGGCGAGGGCGATCCGCTGATCGTGCTGCACGGCGCCTACATGAACATCCCGTCGATGGGCGCGATCATCCCGACACTCGCCAAGACCCACAAGGTCTACGCGATCGAGTTCCAGGGGCATGGCCGCACCACCGACATCGACCGGCCGATCACTTATCCGAACCTCGCCGACGACGTCGCTGCCTTCATGGACAAGGTCGGCATCGAAAAAGCCGACGTGTTCGGATATTCGATGGGCGCCGCGGCCGGATTGCAGCTTGCCATCCGCCACCCTGGGAAGGTCAACAAGCTCGCGGCCGCATCGGTCGCGTATGATTTGAAAGGCTGGCAGCCGGACTTCCAGGCTTTCATTCCGCAGATGACGGTCGAGATGTTCACGTCGATGCCCATGGCCGAGGACTACAAGACACTCGCCGCCGATCCGAACGGGTTTCCGAAGCTGGTCGAAAAGCTGATCCAGCTCGAGAAGGAGCCGATGGCCTGGGAAGCGGACGTGAAGACGCTGAAGACCCCGCTGCTCATCATCGCCGGCGACGCGGATGTCTCGACGCTCGAGCACAATGTCGCGCTGTTCAGGCTGCTCGGCGGCGGCGTCATGGGCGACATGGGCAAGCCGCTGCCGCAGTCGCGCCTGGCGATCCTGCCTGCCACCTCGCACACGGCCGTCATCAGCCAAGTCGATCTGCTGATGGGCTTCATCGAGCCGTTCCTGAAGGGCGAGACGCCGAAGGGTTTCTTCGAGCAGTAAGTGCTGCACCTCACCCTAACCCTCTCCCCGTGAACGGGGAGAGGGGACTGGCGCAGCGCCGCGCTCATTCGGCGGCAACCCGGCGCGGCGTGCGCAGATCGCGCACGCCGGCCATCTCGACAAATTTCGTCGCCGCGTCCCAGAGATAATCGCCGTAGAGGAACGGCTCGAACTTTTCGCCGCCGGAAATCGGCAGCGGCGCGATCAGCGCATCGGCGCGCGGCTCGTAGAAGAAGGGAATGGAGAAGCGCTGGCTGTTCGGCGCAATGACGCGATGCGCGGTGGCCTGCACGACGCCGCCGGTCCAGCGCTCCAAGAGCTTGCCGAAATTGACAGCGAGCATGCCATCCGCCGGCGGCACGTCGAGCCATTCGCCGGCATGGTTCTTCGCCTGCAGGCCTTCGACGCCATCCTGCGCGAGCAGCGTGACGAAACCGGAATCGGCGTGCTCGCGGCCGATGATCAGCCGCTTCTCGCCCTTGTGCTCGACCCAGTAGTCCGGCGAGGAGAGATCGACCGCGCCACCCGCCTGCCGCAGTGGATAGCGGATCAGGCGCAGCGTCGAGATGCCGCCGCGAAAATGATCGTCGAAGGTTTTCTCATCCAGCTTCAGGCTGCGTGCGATGGAGGCCATCAGCGCCGCGCCGACCTTTTCCATCGCGTGGTAGTAGCGCGCAGCCGCATCGCGCCAGCCGGGCAGGTCAGCCTCGGCGGGCAGCGGCGTCTTTTCGAGCAGCGGATCTGACGGGTCGTATGCGGCGCCGGCGTGGGCGACGTCCGGCCCCATGTCGATGCCCTCCTTGTAGGAGATGGCGGTGGGCTGCAGGGGGAACCAGCCGCGATAATAGTTCGTCTTCGACGGGTCGAAATTCCAGCGCAGCATCTTTGCCTTTTCCGCATCCGGCAGGGCGAAGATCTTCAAGAGCTCGGCGCGACGGGAGCCGGTGAGCAGCTCGGCGCCGGGAAAACCGCTTACCGTCATGAAGCCGATGCCGGAGGCCGCCGCGAAGATTTTTGCGTCGGCGGCATCGCGCTCCGGCGAGGCCGGGCCGAACAAAGGGGCAAGGTCGATCGCGGGTATGGAACTGGCGCTGGTCTGCATGATGTCCTCCGAGGCGATCAAGCTTAGGCCGGCCATTGCACCACGGCGACACAATACCGGCATGGCGCTGTCGGATTTATCTCGCTCAGCAAATTCGCACGATCGTTTGAATGCGCGTGCAGACTGTTACTACAGGTTAAGTGTTCGCGCCTAAGGGTGCGGCCGGGCTTTCTGGTTTGGGGATTTTGATGAGCGGCGGAAAAGCAGCCGGGGCGGGCGATGGCGCGCCCAAGAAAAAATTGCCGCTGGTGAAGATCGCGATCCTTGCGCTTGGCTCCCTGCTCGCCGCCGGCGGCGGTTATGCCGGCTGGACGGTGTTTCTGGCAGCGCCCGCTGAGGCTCATGAGGGGGCGAAGGCCGCCGAGGTGGCCGCGCCGGACACGATGCATGTCGCCGCGATCGACTATTCGGTGGCGGCGGAGAACTCCTACACCTATTCGCTGGCGCTCTCGGTGATGCTGAACAAGATGTGCGGCACGCGATCGCCCAAGGCGTTGGCGGCGCAGGCCGCCAAGGAGATGCAGAGCGACGGCACGCTCGTACATCTCTCCTGGGAAGCGGCCTACCGGCGCATGGGGACACTCGGCGTCAGCTCCTGCGACTACATGATCTCCGAGATCACCAGCGCCAACGAGAAAGCCCGCGCGGCGCAGCGCGCCGCGGCGGAGGCCGCGAAGAAGGCGGAAGGCGGCGGCGGGCATTAATTCCTGTCCGGCTCCGCGAACGGAGAGACAGCCGGCAGGTTCTCGAACATCTTCCACGCGTCCGTGAAGGACGGCCACTCGAACTCGATTTCGTCCGGGAAGGGCTTGAAACCCCACGTCGCGACACCGTTCCTGCCGAAATAGAGATCGCGCAGATCATCCGGATGGATGCGGCCGAGAAACCAGGTCATCACGTCCGACAGCAGGATCGCGCGCGGCGACACCTCGCCATTGTCGCCCGGCACTTCGTGCAGGCAGATGCAGGCGGCCTTGAGCGACGTGCGGACGAGCTTGCGAAGCGCGGCGTCGACCTCCGGCGACCGTTTCTCCGATGGGTTGCCTGTTTTCTTTCGTCTCATGCTTGCGGTTCCTTGTGTTTGAGACATGCCCGGGCGTTCTCGCGCCTCGCGGCCGAGTCATGAGATGTGGGAGGCGGCGCAGGGCTTTGCGTCCGTTATTATTTTTATTCGACGCGCTGCCCTGCGCCGCCGGCGTTTTCCCCCGTGCCGGCACCGGCCCATCGCCTTGATCCCCGTTCGGGTGGGGAGGCGCGGGCGCTCAGCCCGGCTCGGGGCCGGAGCCTTCTCCGCTTACCGTTGCGGAGAACAACTCTGGCGCCACACTTGCCTGAGCGCCGGTTGTACACCCGTTCCCACTGGCAAGCTGCCGAGCGCATTATCCTCCGGGGGCCTACCCCCGTGGACGAGATACGGGTTCGCGGCATGCAGATTTTTTTCTGCTGACAGGGCAAGCGATTGAAATCGCGGAGATTTATTTTCGGATGTCAGGAGAGATGGAGAAAATCTGTCCACGTACAAAAGCTCACGCCAGCCAAATTGCCCCTCACCCTTACCCTCTCCTCGCGAGCGGGGAGAGGGGGACGTCGGCGTCGGTGCGATGCGTTGGTGCGGGTGGCGTGGCGTCTGTGCGAGGCGGTGAGTTCGCGGCGGCGCTGGAGCCCTTCCCTTCTCCCCTTGTGGGAGAAGGTGGCCGAGCCGCAACGAAGTGTAGGCGAGGTCGGATGAGGGGTGCTGGACGGAGCGCCAATGTCTCATTTCTTCCAACACCCCTCATCAACGGCGGCATTCGCCGCCGGGGTCGCCTTTCTCGTGCTTGCTTCCTAGCAAGCCCGAGGGCGACACCTTCTCCCACAAGGGGAGAAGGGAGGGCGTCGGCGCTCTGCACCTATTCGTCGACGACCTGCTCGAAACCGCCCCAGAACATGCGCTTGCCGTCGAACGGCATCTCATTGTTCTGGTTGGCGGGGTCCTCGCTCATCTTCTTGTTGGCGGCGTCGCGCGTGGCGCGGTCCGGATATTCGATCCACGAAAACACCGGCACCTCGTCGGGCTTGGCCTGCGTCGCCTTGTAGAAATCGGTCAACGCGCCCTTCGGCACGTCGTCGCCCCAGCACTCGACCAGACGCGTCGCGCCGAGCTTCTTGAAATAGCTGGCCGCTTCGGTCGCGTGCTTCACATAGGCCGCCTTGTTGGCCTTTGGCACCGCGGCGACAAATCCTTCGATGTAGGACATGGGGATGCTCCTCTGGTTAGAGGAGAGGTAACGCGGGGAGGGGCGGGATGGTTCGGGGGATGAACTGAGCAACGATGCTTGTCAGCTTCCCATGTGAGCGTTGATCGGGAAAATTCCCGGCACCGTGTCCCTTTTCACGATCTCATGCAGTCGGGAGTATGGGCAGTATGCAGGGGGCGTGAAGAGTTTAATGGAGTTGGCTTCTCCCTGAACCAGCGGATGCAAGTTGCTTCGAGTAAATTTCGCCGCCCGATAAATATCTAGGCTTAGAGATATTCTTCGCCTAAAAGGTTTATTCGTTTGCGCAATTAGCGCCAAAATTGTATGCAACTATTCGACAAGAGTTACGTCTGCCCTCTAATGCCTCGCGCGGTATGGGCAAGATGCGTTCCAGTCGGGGGGAATCGTTGGCTATCAGGTTTCGGCTGGAGAACAGCCCGCTTAAGGCTGCGCATACCGCACTACTCAATCAATTTATCCGGCACATAGTATCGACGACCGAACTCAGCGAGTCGGAGGATGACTTCGACATGACGAGAATTTCTATTGGCATATCTCGTTCCGATAAGCTGTTCGTGCAGTCGAAAACTTCCTATCCTTATTTTGTAAAAATTGGAGAGGCTAAGAATATAAAAAGGGAAGACAGCAAATATGGGCAGGCTGCAAGGAAAATACCTGCGCTGTCGATCCCTCCAAAGGAAATTCTTTTAGAAGACAAGATAAATAACGTCGCCCTGATTTCTTTTCGCTATGTGACTGGAAGCCATAGGCAAGATAACCCAGCCTCTTTGTTCTATCATTATCAAAGTATGGACGTTTATGATGTAATGTCGCTAATAGATGACCTATTCCATGCTGTCCTCCATGATTTCCATTCGTTTAGGACAGCAAAATATGAGTCTCACGAAGTTCCTTCGCTTGATGAAAGTATTTTTAAAAATGACAGGCGAGATGAATCTCTAAACAAGATGGTCGAAAAGTATAACAATTTTGTCTCCAGAGACCTTAGATATATTTCAGCGATTGGGCCAATACATGGTGATTTGCATACAGAGAACATATTAGTCGGTCGGTACGATAACCCAATCCTAATAGATTTTGAAATGTCGCTGCAAGATAACTGTTTACTTAAGGATTTTGCTGAATTTGAAATAGCTTTACTTCTAGCGGTTGCTACAACATCCTTTGACGAGATTGAGGACGAAGTAAGCGCATTTTACAAGAATCGGCTGATATTTGGTCTTGGCGGAATAGGCAAATTCCCATCCTCTGCGTCCCGAATTCGCGCGAATTTATGTGAAAGTTTATCAGAAATGTGCCGGGCGCGGGGCTTGGACATGCCAGGGGTATTTAGAGAAGCGGCAATTGTCTATCGTATATATCTGCTAAGATACCTTTGCTTCTACGCACGCATTGCGAACCTTAACCAAACCGGCATGATACGACGCGGAATTATTTCTCTCTTCGAAGATGTATTTAATATCTTATATGAACGGCTGCCTGCTGAGCCTAAGCTGATTTAGCTACGAAGTTCTAAGAGAGGATAGAAGCGTGCCAACGTCGCGCTTCCAGGAGTTCGCCATGCTCGTTCCGCTGCCGCTTGAAGGGTCGTGCCGGTGCGGGCGGGTGAAGGTGCGCGTCACCAAGCAGCCGCTGATCACCTGCGCCTGCCATTGCCACGGCTGCCAGAAGATGTCGGCCAGCGCGTTCTCGCTGACCACGATGTTTCCGAGTGACGGCTTCGAGGTGATCGAGGGCGAGACGGTGATCGGCGGCATGCGCGGGCCGCGGCTCCTGCACAATCACTGCCCCTGGTGTCTCTCCTGGATGTTCACGCGCATCGCCGACCGCGACGACTTCGTCAATGTGCGGCCGACCATGTTCGACAATCCCGTTTGGGCGCACCCCTACATGGAGACGATGGTCTCGGAGCGGCTGCCGTTCGGCGAGACGGGCGCGGTGGAGAGCTTTGACGCGTTTCCGGAGGCGGAGGACTATGAGCGGCTGATGGCGGCCTACCGGGCGTGGGCGGGGTAGGGCGGCCGTACGAAGGGTCGACCCCCTCACCGGTTTGCCAGCGGCGGCGAAGCCGCCGGGCAAACCTCCTCTCCCCAGAGGGGCGAGGAAATAGCCGCGAAGCTTCCCGCTATTCCGGCGTTTCGAAACCGGGGCCTCGGTCTGGCAGTCGTCCGGGTCGCCGCCGAGCAGGTCGTACACCTCCGGGCTGAACGTGATCGGCACGAAGCCGAAGCCGGGGATCACCTGGTCGAAGGTGCAGACATAGGTGACGTTGCCCTGCTGCGCGGCGGCAGGGAGCGTGATCGCGAGTGCGGCAAGCGCGCCGGCGAGCGTGATGCGGATCGTGGACATGGTCGTTCTCCTTTCGAAGCAGCCACCATATCGGTTACCCGCCAGATGCGCGGATGGATGCAGCGGGAGGAGAAAGATTGGAGTTTAAGGAGTGGAGCGTTTGCGCCTGAATCAAGCGGCGTCGGCGAGAGACGGTGAAGGGGATACAGCGGCGACCACGGCGTCGCGTGACCAGTCCATGAATTCACGGTCGAGCCGAAGCTGATCAAGTGTGCGCGGATTGGGACGGCTTCCCTTCCAGTCCTCGAAGGCAAAGCCGAGTGCGACGCCGGCCTCGTGAAGCGCCTCGTCAAGCGTATCCGCGACGGCAGTCACGCCCGGAACATCGGGGAATGACACGCCGTAGCCGCTTGCGGCTTCTTTGTGGATCAGGGCGATGTAGTGCGTCGTCATTTCAGTCTTTCCGCCATCCCGTCTGCGCGTAAATCGACCGGACAGTACCCAGTGGAATATCCTTGCGAGGATGGGTTACGATTACCGTGCGACCGTCTGTGTGCCGGTATTTGTGATGGGAACCACGCACCGACACCAGCGCGAAACCATCCTGCTGCAAGCGCCTGATGATATCGCGGCTGTCCTTCAGCATCAATTCCTACCCGAAATATCCCTGCAGCGGTCGGACTTCGAGCGAGCCGGCTTTCAGCGCGGCGATCGCCTCCGCGACGGCCTCGGCGCCGGACATGGTCGTGTAATACGGCACCTTCTGCATCAGCGTGGCGCGGCGCAGCGACTTGGAGTCGGAGAGCGCCTTCTCGCCATCGGTGGTGTTGAAGACGATCTGGACCTGGCGATTGCGGATGGCGTCCTCGATGTGCGGGCGGCCTTCCAGCACCTTGTTGATTTTCTGGGCCTCGACACCGTTCTCGGCGAGGTAGCGCTGCGTGCCGCCCGTGGCGAGCACCTTGAAGCCGAGGTCTGCGAGACGTTTAACGGGCTCCAGCACCTTCGCCTTATCCTCATCGCGGACGGAGACGAAGAGCGTGCCCGAGCGCGGCAGGTCCACGCCGGCGCCGAGTTGGCTTTTGGCAAAGGCCAGCGCGAAATCGGTGTCGAGCCCCATGACCTCGCCGGTTGAGCGCATTTCGGGACCGAGCAGCGTGTCGACGCCGGGGAAGCGCGCGAACGGGAAGACGGCTTCCTTCACCGCGATGTGGCGCGGCGCGGCCTTGGGCTTGCCGCCATAGGCCGCGAAAGCCGCGTCGAGCGACTCGCCGGTCATGATGCGCGCTGCGATCTTGGCGATCGGCTTGCCGACGGTCTTGGCCACGAAGGGCACCGTGCGCGAGGCGCGCGGGTTCACCTCCAGCACGAAGATCGTGCCGTCCTTGATGGCGTACTGCACGTTCATCAGGCCGCCGACCTTCAGCGCCTTCGCCATGGCTGCCGTCTGGCGTTCGAGTTCGGCGACGATCTCAGGGGTGAGCGTGTAGACCGGCAGCGAGCAGGCAGAGTCGCCCGAATGGATGCCGGCCTCCTCGATGTGCTCCATGATGCCGGCGATGTGCGTGGAGGTGCCGCCTTGCGATGCGTCCGCGAGGCAGTCGACATCGACCTCGATGGCGTCGGTCAGATAGGTGTCGAACAGCAGCGGGTTTTTTCCCAGCAGCGTGTTGATCTGGCCGGTCTTGTCGTTCGGGTATTTCTGCTTGATGTCCTCGGGCACCAGGCCGGGCACGGTGTCGAGCAGATAGGACTGCAGCATGCCCTCGTCGCGGATGATCTGCATGGCGCGGCCGCCCAGCACATAGGACGGGCGCACGACCAGCGGGAAGCCTAATTCGCCGGCGACGGTGCGCGCCTGCTCCACGGAATAGGCGATGCCGTTCTTCGGCTGCTTCAGGTCGAGCCGGTGCAGCAGCTTCTGGAAGCGATCGCGGTCTTCGGCCAGGTCGATCGCGTCGGGCGAGGTGCCGAGGATCGGGATGCCGGCCTTCTCCAGCGCGTCGGCGAGTTTCAGCGGCGTCTGGCCGCCGAACTGGACGATGACGCCGACCAGCGTTCCCGCGGCCTGTTCGGCGCGCAGGATCTCCAGCACGTCCTCCGCGGTCAGCGGCTCGAAATAGAGACGGTCGGAGGTGTCGTAGTCGGTCGAGACGGTCTCCGGATTGCAGTTGACCATGATGGCTTCGAAGTCGGCGTCGCGCAGCGCGAAGGCCGCGTGGCAGCAGCAATAGTCGAACTCGATGCCCTGGCCGATGCGGTTCGGACCGCCGCCGAGGATGACGACTTTCTTGCGGTCGGAGACCTGCGCCTCGTCGGCGAGTGCGCCGGCGAATGGGACCTCGTAGGTCGAATACATGTAGGCGGTGGGCGAGGCGAACTCGGCCGCGCAGGTGTCGATGCGCTTATAAACTGGATGAACGGAGAGAGATTCGCGAATCTTCTGAACAGCTTGCGCGTCGCTGTTCGTCAGCGACCCGAGGCGCGCGTCGGAAAAACCCATGCCTTTCAGCATGCGCAAATTGTCGGCGTCCTGGGGCAAGCCATGCTCGCGGATGCGCGCTTCCATAGCGATAATGCCGGCGATCTGCTCGAGGAACCACGGATCGATGCGGCACATCTGGTGGACTTCCTCCAGCGAGGTGCCCATGCGGATCGCCTGCGCGACCATGCGCAGCCGGTCCGGCGTCGGCGTGCCGAGGGCCGCGCGGATGGCGTTGCGGTTGTCGATCGTGTCGTGGCCGTAACCGGGGATCTCGATCTCGTCCAAACCGGTGAGGCCGGTTTCCAGGCCGCGCAGCGCCTTCTGCAGCGATTCCTGGAAGGTGCGGCCGATGGCCATGACCTCCCCGACGGATTTCATCGCCGTGGTGAGGGTCGGTTCCGCACCCGGGAATTTTTCGAAGGCGAAGCGCGGAATTTTCGTCACGACATAGTCGATCGACGGCTCGAACGAGGCGGGGGTCGCACCGCCGGTGATGTCGTTCTCCAGCTCGTCGAGCGTGTAGCCGACCGCGAGCTTCGCCGCGATCTTGGCGATCGGGAAGCCGGTGGCCTTGGAAGCGAGCGCCGAGGAGCGCGAGACGCGCGGGTTCATCTCAATGACGACGAGGCGGCCGGAATTCGGATCGACGGCGAACTGCACGTTCGAACCGCCGGTTTCGACGCCGATCTCGCGCAGCACCGCGATCGAGGCGTTGCGCATGATCTGGTATTCCTTGTCGGTCAGCGTCAGGGCCGGCGCGACGGTGATACTATCGCCGGTGTGGACGCCCATCGGATCGACGTTCTCGATCGAGCAGACGATGATGCAGTTGTCCGCTTTGTCGCGGACGACCTCCATCTCGTACTCCTTCCAGCCGAGCACGGACTCCTCGATCAGCACTTCGGTGGTGGGGGAGGCGTCGAGGCCGGACTGGACGATCTCGAAGAACTCGGCGCGGTTGTAGGCGATGCCGCCGCCGGTGCCACCCATGGTGAAGGACGGGCGGATGATGGCCGGCAGGCCGACATGGTCGAGCGCCTGCGCGGCGATGCCCATGCCGTGGCCGATGTAACGCTGCTTGCGGTCGCCTTCGCCGAGGTTCCACTCGGTTTCCAGCGCATCGAACTCGGCGTCAGAGGCTTTCGCGGCCTTCAGCTCGGCGCGGCGGGCCTCATGCTTCTTCTTGTCCGCGTCCTTCGCGTCGGATGCGTTGGCGAGCATCGACTTTGGCGTTTCCAGCCCGATCTTGGCCATCGCCTCGCGGAACAGCGAACGGTCCTCGGCCTTGTCGATGGCGTGCGCGTCAGCGCCGATCATCTCGACATTGTAACGCTCCAGCACGCCCATGCGGCGGAGCGACAGCGCCGTGTTGAGCGCGGTCTGGCCGCCCATGGTGGGCAGCAGCGCGTCCGGCCGCTCCTTGGCGATGATCTTTGCCACCACCTCCGGCGTGATCGGCTCGATATAGGTGGCGTCGGCCAGCTCCGGGTCGGTCATGATCGTGGCCGGGTTGGAATTGACCAGGATGATACGGTAGCCCTCGGCCTTCAGCGCCTTGCAAGCCTGGGTGCCCGAATAGTCGAACTCGCAGGCCTGGCCGATGACGATCGGGCCGGCCCCGATGATCAGGATCGACTTGATATCGGTGCGTTTGGGCATGATAGGTCCGGCTCTTTCATGGCGTGCCGGATGAGAGGACCCCACCCGGCCCGCGCTTCGCGCCGGGCCACCCTCCCCTCAAGGGGGAGGGAGCTGGCGCCGCGATTCTTCGATTGTCAGGCTAGGCGCGCTCTATAGGGTAGGGGGCGGGGGAATGGAACCCCGGAAATGCGGCCTTGTCCACGCAGCGCCGGAGAGTCAGGCCGGCTTGCCGAAGAGGCGGCGCGCACCGATGAAGATCGCGCACCAGATGGCTGTGGCGATGAGTTCATAGAGGAACGCCATCCAGGCATAGGGCCGCCCGCTTTCGCCGGCAGGCCAGACCAGCCAGACGAGGATGAAGATGCCATTCAGGGCGAGCGCCAGCGCGATACGGATCGCGACCGGCCAATCCCGCCTGATCCAGAACATGAAGGTCGCCGCCGCCAGCCATGTGGCCGGATCGAGCATCACCTTCAGGACATTCTGCGAATAGGCTGCTGCTTCGTACATGAATGATGTCTCTCGTCTTCGTTGCCGTGGCGTTCTGGCCCGGACCGACGCGCCGACCGACCGGGATCCCATCGCGAACCGTGCGTGTCCAGGCCATAGCTTGAAAGCGCGAGCACGGTGTGGACGCATAAATTGTTAACTTTCCACGTCAGTTTGTGTCGCGCTGTTCTTTAACGCGTGCAAGTCTGCGAGCCTACATTGTGCGGTCGAGTCGCGCTCGATGCTATGGACCTCTTGCCCCCAGAGTGTCTCTCGAGCCAGCGGTCGTGACCTTAGCCGGGCGGGGGCCAGGCGAGGACATGCGACACACGCAAATTCTGCATCAGGTCCCCTTCATCAACGGCACTCGGATCGTTTCAGGCGGACGCCGCGCGGCGCGGTTCGCGCACGCGAGGACGGGTCTCGCGACAACGTCGGCGGTCTGCGCGCTGATGGCCACCGGGCTCCTTGCGCTGTCCTCCGCGCCCGCTTTCGCGGAAGGCGGATGCGGTGGTGGATGCGGCCACGGCGGCGGCGACGAGATCATCAATCCGGGTCAGGAGGGCGAAGAGGGTGATGGTGGCGGCGCCGGCATCGCCGGCGGCAAGGGCGGCGATACCAGCAATATCTGGGGCGGTTCGACCGGCGGCTCCGGCGGCGCGCAGGGCAATAACGGCATCGGTGATGACGGTGGCACAGGTGGGTCCAGCAGCAGCCTCGACTCCGATGGCGCCGGCGGCGGGGGCGGAGCACATGGCTTCGTCTGGAACGCGATCATCTACGACACCTACAAAGGTGGCGATGGCGGCTTGGGCGGTACAGGTTTCAATGGGGGTGGCGGCGGCGCCGGGGGCTGGGGCGCGGTCGTTTATACGCCCGGCGCCTATGACAGCGGCGAACTCGACGTGACCATCACGGGCGGAAAGGGAGGAGACGGAGGCCAAGGCGTCAAGGGTGATGGTGGTTTCGGAGGCAGCGGCGGCGTCGGGCTCGCCACATCGGGTTCCCTCATCCAGATCACGCTCAGCGCGTCGTCGACGGTGACGGGCGGTAAAGGCGGCAAGGGTGGCTCTGTCGTCAATTCAATATTTGGAGGCCAAGGCGGTGATGGCGGCCATGGCGTCGTGCTCGACGGCGGTACGCTCATCAATCTCGGAACAATCAAGGGCGGCGACGGCGGTGACGGCGGCTACATCACCAGCAACGCGTGGACCCCGGGCGGCGTCGGGGGATACGGCATCTATTCCACGACATCCGGCATCGTGATCGTCAACAACGGCACCATTTCCGGCGGCCAAGGCGGCTACGGCAATGGAGCACAGATCAACGCAATCATTCTCGACGGCGGCAACAGCCGTCTCGAGTTGTGGAGCAAGTCGAACATCACCGGGAACGTCATCGCCACCAAGGGCACGGGAGACACGCTGGCGCTGGGCGGAGACGACGACGGGACGTTCGACATGAGCCAGATCGGCGGCGCGGCAAAATATCAAGGCATCGAGAATTTCGACAAGAGCGGCAGCAGCACGTGGACGACGCGCAACAATGTGAATTTCACCGGGAGCGCGTCGGTGTCTGAAGGCACGCTGGTCGTGCACGGAACCATCCACGCCGCGAGCGTGACCATTGCCAATGGTGCGACAGTCAGCGGTTCTGGCACTTTGTCCGGCTATACCTCGGTCGCCTCCGGCGGCACGCTTGCCGCGGGCGTGGCGAACAAGACGCTGACGGTCGATGGCAATTTGAACCTTGCATCGGGCGCGAAACTCGCAGTGACGGCGCCGGGCAGCAGCATCGCGACATCGGGAACGGCGACGCTGCGCAACGGTGCGCTCGTACATATCGACGGGGGCGCGGTGACGCTCGGCGCGACCCATACGATCCTGACGGCGAATGGTGGCGTCACCGGCACATTCGGGATGGCGCGGGACTTTGCCTTCGTGGACGCCTTGCTCGACCATCAGGCGAACGCGGTCACGCTGACTGTCGACCGGAACGATGCAAGCTTCGCCAGCGTCGGCGCCAGCGCCAACCATGCGGCGGTATCGCCGGTGATCGAGGCCCTCGGGCTTGGCCACGACCTGCACGATGCCATGCTGATGCTGAGCGATCAGGAAGCGCGCGATGCCTTCGACCAGCTCTCTGGCGAAGCGGTCCAGGCGTCAGCAAGTATGGCCCTGATCGAGGACAGCGATTTTGTCCGCGACGTGGTCACCAACCGCATCCGCGACGCCTTCGACGGGACCGCGTCCATGTCGGTCATGGGGTTTGGTCCGGACGAGGCGCAGGGAGATGCCTTCGCGGACCCCTACCGTTATGCCGCCTGGGGCACGGCCTTTGGCGGTTTTGGCGAGAACGAGGGCGATGGCAATGCCGCCGGGCTCGACCGGTCCAGCTTCGGCTTCCTGGCCGGCGGCGATGCGCTGGTCGCCGAGACCTGGCGTTTCGGCCTGTTCGCCGGCTACAGCCGTTCCTCCTTCGATGCGGACGAACGCGCCTCGTCCGGCAGCAGCAGCAACATCCATGTCGGCGCCTATGGCGGCACGGAGTTTGGCGCGCTGGCGCTGCGCTTCGGCGCCGCCTATTCCTGGCATCAGGTCGAGACCGAGCGGACGGTTGCCGTTGGCGGTTTTGCCGACCGGCTGACGGCGGAGTACGACGCTTCGACCGCGCAACTCTTCGGCGAGGCCGGCTACAAGATCGATGCAGGGCGGGCGACGTTCGAGCCGTTCGCGGGGCTTGCCTATGTGCATCTCGACACAGACGGCTTCACCGAGACGGGCGGACCAGCGGCACTGTCCGGCGGCGGGAGTTCAAACGGCGTCACCTTCACGACGCTGGGCTTACGCGCCTCCACTGGCTTCGCTATCGCCGGCATGCCGGCACGGGCGCGCGGCGCGGTTGCCTGGCGGCACGCCTTCGGCGATGTGACGCCGCTTTCCACGCACGCCTTCGCGGGTTCGTCCGCCTTCATCGTCGCGGGCACGCCGATCGCCAGGGATGCGCTGGTGCTGGAGGCCGGCCTCGATCTCGACCTCAGCGCGCGGGCGATGCTCGGCGTCTCCTATAACGGCCAGATCGGCGGTGGCGCTCACGACCACGCCTTCAGTGGAAATCTCAAGGTGAGGTTCTGACTTTGCCGGCGGATCGGACAGCAACTCGCCCGGTTCGTCCAAGCGTTGCCGAGGTGCCTTCCACGCCGCTCTCCTGTAGGCTGCGCCTCATGGTTGCTTGAGCGTTCGCCATTTTTTCGCGGCGGTGAACGTGCCGGCGCCTGGCGGCTGAGTGGAGAAGCAGTTGAAGAAAAAGCCCGATCGAGGAGACATTGCGCTGCAGCCCATCCTCGACGCCGTCGTCGCCGAGGTGCGCAAGGCCGCGCCGAAGCTCTACCGGGAGGCGGTCAGCCAAGCGAAGGCGCGAAAGAAGTCGCCGCCGGCCAAAGCGGACTTCGAGCGGTTCGGCATCGCGGTGTTCACGCGGGAGGGTGAGCTGTTCTCGGCCGGCAATGCGGGGTCAAGCTTCCCGCTGCAGTCGATCGCAAAAGTGTTCGCGCTGGAGATCGCGCTCGAGGCGCTCGGCGAAAAACTGTGGGCGCGAGTCGGGCGCGAGCCGTCCGGCGATCCGTTCAGCTCGATCATCGATCTCGAGCGCGACAAAGGCATTCCGCGCAACCCGTTCATCAATCCCGGCGCGCTGGTGGTGTGCGACGTGCTTGCGGGGCTGAGCGGATCGGGCAGGCGCGCCGGGCAGGTGGGCGCGTTCCTGAAAACGATGATCGAGGCGAAGTCGATCAAGCTCGATCCCGGCGTAATGAAGAGCGACCGCACCGGCGGCAACCTCAACCGGTCGCACATGTACATGGCCAAGCATCACGGCAATCTCCACCATCCGGTCGAGGCGGTGATGGACGTCTACAAGGAAAATTGCGCGATCAGGCTCGACTGCCGCGGGCTCGCCAGGGCCGGCCGCTTCCTGATGCAGGAGGGCGGGCTGCCGGGACGCGGGCAGGCCGCGGCGCGGCGGGCCCGGCGCATCCTGTCGATCATGATGTTGTGCGGGCAGTACGATGCGGCCGGCGATTTCGCCTATCGCGTCGGGCTGCCGGCGAAGTCGGGTGTGGGCGGCGGCATTCTGGCGATCGCGCCGCAGCGCGCCTCGATCGCGGTGTGGTCTCCGGCGCTCGACCCGATGGGCAACAGCGTGCTCGGCACGCTCGGGCTCGAGCTGCTCAGCGACAAGACGGACTGGTCGGTGTTCGGCACGATCAGATCGCAGTGAACATGCGCGGCTGACGGGCCGAAGCGCCTGACATTGCGGCTGCCGTTAGGGCGCCAGAACCGCCGCGCAGAGCCATCCGTAAGCCGTCTCTCGAAAAAAAGCTAATCGTTTCAGCCGTTTACACAGGTTTACCGTTTACCCTAACGGCAGCTTTTCCACACAACTGCTCAAAAGCACATTAGTGTCGCCTAATAACTTTTCGTTAAGCATCCGTGGTCCGATGCGGGGTTACGAGGGAGTAGTCGATATGAAACTGATGGAGATGTTCAAGCGCCAGAATGCGACGGATGAAGCATTCGAGGGCCTGGAGGAGGAGCTGAGCGACATGATCGCGGTCGAACTGGCGCCGCCGAGCGCGCCCGACGCGCTTGACATGGACATGTTCGGCGACATGGGCGAGGGCGTGGAGCAAACCGACGTTTCCGGCGAGGAGGGCAGCAGGCAGACGCCGTACACCGTGTCGCGGCTGGCCGAGCACAAGGCGTTCGAGAACGTGTTGCGGCAAACGCAGAACGATACCGAAATGGCGGCGTCCCTGCTCAGCAGGATCAAGGTGGCGCAGCATCATACGCGTGAATATCTGAACGCCGCCTACACGGCGATCCATCGCGCGAACGAACTGGAAGTCTCGGTCGCCAGGATGACCGACGAGAACCGTGTGTTGCGCCGACACTACGACCAGTTCCAGCGCATTCGCGAGCAGTATGACAGCCTCACCGACGCGTTCAAGAAGCGGGAGGCCAAGCTGACGGAAACCGCGGACACGCTCCGGCAGAGCGCTTCGGCAGCCAAGCTCGAGAACATTGACCTCGGATCCAAGCTGAATGCGGCGATCGTCGAGCAGCAGGAAATCATGAACTCTCTGGCGGCGGCGAACCTGAAACTGGAAAGCATCAGCCGTGAAAACGAGATGCTGCGCGAGAAGCAGGTCAACCTGGCCGCTGACAACGACCAGGCATCGCGCAAGCGGGCCGAGGCGGAGCGCAAGGCTGAAGAGGTCGGCGCCGCGCAGTCGCGGAGCAGGGAACAGATCAGCGAGATGAACGCCAAGCTGGCGATGGCCGAGGCCGAGCGTCTGCGGCTGCAGAAACAGCTCGACGCCGTCAGCGCCGCACTGACCGAGACGAAGGAGACGCTCGCCACGCTGGAGATCGACGCGGCCGAGCAGGCGAAGCGCCAGGACGCCAACATTCAGTCCCTCAAGACCGAGCGAGACTCGCTGATGGCGCGCCTGACAGCGCGAGCCGAAAAGGAAGGCGAGGAAGGATCCCCGGACGCGGTGACCCACATCGCCCACGCAAGGCGGCGGGCAAAAAGCGCGGCGTAAAGCGTCAACGAAGAAGACGGCGCGCAAGCAGCGCGCCGGTAAGCGTCAGTCGGCACACACCGCACTGTCCGCGTGCCGCGCCTCGCGCGCGACCTCGGCGGGATCGAGATGCCGCAGGAACGGCGTTTCGGCATAAGCCCGCACCACCAGATCGGCATTCGCGTCGGCATCGTAGTCGGCAAAGGCAGCGGTGACGTCGCCGGCGACACCGGCGTGGACGGGCAGGGCTTTCAGCGGCGCGGCGCAGGCAAGGTCGAAACCGTCGAGGTCGATCTCACGGATCGCCGCGTTCTCTTCAGAGCGCCAACGCACCGTGCGCTCGGCCAGATCATAAACGACACTCCAGCGTGTCCAGCCAGGCTGAGCGACATCGGCCAGCGTCGCGAAGGCATGCGCGACCGGATCGGCCGGCGTGGCGCGCGCGGCCTCCGCGGCGCGGGCAAAACGCGCCAAAGACGAGATGCCGGTGACTGGCGAACTCGCTTCCACGAAGGCGGCGGAGTCCGCATAGGTGGAATTGGCGAGCACCGGATGCGGCAAGCTCTCGCCCCGCCTTACCGTCATCGTGCCGGAGATGAACTCGACCACGGCCGCATTACCTGAGGCATCGGCCATTGCGTAGTGCAGCGGCACGCGGCTCTCGATGCGCACTGTGGCAGCGAGCGCCAGCGCTTCCTCGACGGTCGCCGAGGTGTCGAGCAGATGCTGCAGCCATTCCAGCACGCCGAGCGCCGGCCGCGCGTCCGCCGTCTCGTAGCGCGTCTCGTCAAGCCACATCTGGCTGACGAACGGGCCCGCCTCGTTCATGCCGCTCATTGGATTGTCGCGGCCGAACTGCGCGAACGTGACCGAGCCGTAGCGGCTCTCCCAGCGCACGGGATTGTTTACGACAGACGAGGTCTTCTGAAGCCCGCGCGGATTGATCAGCACCTGGCCGATGCCGGTGTCGAAATCATAATTGTAGGCGACGATGGGCCGGCCCGAACCGGTGAGCGCGATCGTCGTGCAGGCGAGCGCCGGCGTGGCGAGGAGTGCGGCGGAAAGGAGGAGGGGGAGGCGCATAGGGTGAGTGTAGGAGGTTTGAGCGCGGGTGCAAGAATTGCCCCGACCCTACCCTCTCCCCGTAGAACGGGGAGAGGGGGTCGTCAAAGTTGAGCCTCACTTCAGATTCCGGCGGCGCTCGAGTTCGGCCTCACTCGGCTGCTCGGCAGCAAAGGAGCCGCTCCTCACCTCGCCGTCGCGTTCGTAACGGGCTATCAGCGCACCGCTTTGCGACGCCGACGACCGGGTGAGACGGAAGCCGGCGGGGATAGCGCCGTCGCCGAACAGGCGTTTGCCCCTGCCGAGTACGAGCGGGAAGACGAGCAGGCGAAGCTCGTCGACCAGATCGTGTCTGAACAGCGTCTGGAGCAGTTCGGTCGAGCCCTGGGTGAGCAAAGCAGGGCCGTCGCCCTTCTTCAGCGCGCGCACGCCCGCGACAACGTCGTTGCCGAGCGACTCGCTGTTCACCCAATCGAGTGAGTCCGGGCGGTGGGTCGCGACGTATTTCGTCACCGCGTTAAAGCGCTCGGCGATAAAGGCGTTGCCTTCGTCGAAGGTGCCGGCGGCGCGATCCAATTCCACATGCGGCCAGTGCGCGGCAAAAATGTCGTAGGTCTTGCGCCCGAGCAGCAGGTCGAACTGTTCGGAAAAGCTGTCGCTGATCTCCTGGCCGAGCGCGTCGTCAAAATAGTTGAAGACCCAGCCGCCATATTTGAAGCCGCCGGTCGGATCTTCTTCGGGTCCGCCCGGGGCCAGCATGACGCCGTCCAGGCTAATCATGGCTCCGACGATGAGTTTGCGCATGGAGTTTCTCCTTCAGTGTTGAGGCCCAAAAGCGGCCCTTCACCGATACGACGAACGGGGTCGCGGGGAATCGACAGGGGTGGGAAATCTCCGCACCCCCACCCGGCGCTTCGCGCCGACCTACCCACAAGGGGGAGGTAGCTGCCGCGAGCCTGTCATCAGATTTTCGAAAAATTGAAATATTGAACACAGTCAAAAGGCGCGATGTTTCCGATGTCCTGGATTTATGCTTGGATCGACAAAGTAATGAGGGGAGATCAGCCATGGTCGACATCAGGGTTTTCGGCGAAGTCGAGAATGTTGTCCGCGACCGGCTGAAGCGAACCCACAACAAGATCGAAAACTCGCTCGCCCATATCGCCGCCGGCAACCCGCTTGCGGCGGAGTCCGACACGACGCGGCGGCTGGACAGGCTGCAGACCAAAGCCTCGCTCAGCCGCGAGGAAGCGATGATGATCTCGGCCGCGATCGACATGGCGGCCGACCGGGAAACAGCGAAGCCGAGCGCGAAAGCCGAGAAAGCGCCGGGACCGGAGGCGATCCGCGGCGCCACACTCGATTTTGTCGGCGTGGCGTTCCTGGAACGCGGCAGGCGCGCGGCGGACGCCGTCGGCCGCATCGCGTTCATGAACGGCGGACCGCAAGGAACGGGCTTCCTGGTGGCGCCGCGGCTTCTGCTCACCAACCATCACGTCATTCAGTCGGTGGCGGAAGCGAAACGCTTCCAGGTGCAGTTCGACTATGAGTACGACCGCTACAATCGCGTCAGGAGCCCGAGCGCCTTTTTCCTCGATCCGGACTATTGCTTCATCACCGACGGGATCGAAGGTCTCGACTATACGCTGATCGGCATCGGCGAGCAGCGCGCGGGCGAGAGGCAACTGCGAGACTTCGGCTTCCTGCCGCTATCGGATACCGGCGACAAGCATATGCTGGGCGAGATCGCCAACGTGATCCAGCATCCCGACGGCCGCTACAAGGAGATCGTGCTGCGTGAGAACCATCTGGTGGCGCGCGACGATACGCTGGAGGTGCTGCATTACGTTGCCGACACGGAGCAGGGTTCGTCCGGTTCGCCGGTGTTCAACAATGAGTGGGAGCCGATCGCGCTGCACCACTGGGCCGGACCGTTCCGCGAAGTGATGGGGGTCAGCGGCAAGGCGCTGATGCGCGAGATCAATGAAGGCATCCGCATCAGCGCGATCGTCAAGGATCTGCGCGCGCGGCGGCTGGCGGGCAAAAGCGCCGCGGCGGCAAGACAGGCGCTGGCGCTCTGGGACAGCATCGAGAAGCGCGGCGGCAATGCGGTGACGACGGGCGGCGGCGAGGATCTCGGGCCGGGCCAAGGCTACGGCGCGAGCGGTTCGGGCATGCGGCAGAACGCCGACGGTTCGGTGACGTGGACATTCCCAGTGGAGATCAGCGTGCGCGCGCCGTTGATCGCGCCGCCCGTTATCGTGAGTACGGTGGTGGATGAGGTCGCCATCGAGGAGCGGCCGCGCGGCCTGATTTCCGCCGAGGCCGCGACGTGGAAGACGGAGAATTTCGACGACCGCGGCGGTTATGAGCCGGGCTTCGTGCCGGGGTCCGTCATTCCGCTGCCGGATCATTCGGGCGCGGCGTGGCGGGCGGCGAAGAACCAGCTCGCTTTGCCCGGCGACGATCCGCACGAGCTGCGCTACCACCATTTCTCGCTGGTGATGAATGCCGAGCGGCGGCTCGCCTATTTCACCGCCGTCAACATCGACGGTTCGCGCATCAAGGCAGTGAACCGCGACGACAAGACGGTGATCGACGATCCGACGCTGAACGAACTCGGCGTGGAATCGATCGGCTTCGAAGGCGCGGAAGCGAGCGACGATTTCCGGCCCGACCGGCGCATCCTGCCCGAAGAGCAGATGAACCGGACCTTCTACGAGAAGCAGATCGTGGCGGGTTTTCCCGATCCGCAATCGAAGGAGCGCATCGCGCGCATCTTCCAGAAGGGCCACATCATCCTGCGCGGCGATCCGGCCTGGGGCACAGACACGGAAGCGCTTGCCGCCGAACGCGACACGTTCTTCTACACCAATGCGGCGCCGCAGGTCGGCTTCTTCAACCAGGGCAGCGCGCTCAACCGGCCGGGCTCGAAGGGCAAGCTGCGCTGGCGCGCGGTCGAAACCTATGTGCTGAGAAACGCGGTCACGATGAAGAGCCGCGTCAGCGTCTTTGCCGGGCCGGTGTTCGACGACGCGACCGACCCGCCGTACCGCTTCGAAGCCCAGGTGCCCATGCGCTTCTGGAAGATCGCGCTGTGGAACGATGGCGATGCGCTGCGTTCGATCGCGCTGCTCGCCGACCAGCGGCCGGTGATCGAGGTGATGCCGGAGGCAATCGTCGGGCAGCCGGAAGCGTTCGGCGACGAAGACGAACTGGCGCGCGTGTCGGAGTTCCTGACGACGGTGACGGAGATCGAGGCGCTCACTGGGCTCGATTTCGGCGCGAATGTGCGGGAGGCCGATATCCGCGCGGGTTCCGAAACGACACGGCGCAGACCGGCGCAAACGCTCGAGCCGGGGGATTTGACGAAGAAGAGTAAGCGGCCAAAGGCGAATGCCAAGACAAAGACCGCGGCTGCGAAGGCCAGCAAAACGCCGGCGAAGAAGGCGGCGAAAAGGCCGTCGAAGAAGGTTGCCGCGGCGAAGATCAGCAAGGCGCCGGCGAAGAAGGCTGTGAAGAAGCCGGCCCGGCGAAAAGCGGCGAAGAAGCGGTAAGATCATCGGAGAGGGGCTTAGCCTTCAAAGCCCCTCTCTTGCGATTTCTAGCGCTTAGCTCGTTTCACGGCGCGATCGCGCCTACTCGCTAAGACGCTGAAATCGCTTTCTCCCCCTCAAGGGGGGAGATAGGCCGCGTCGATCTCCGACCCCTACGGCTGTTGATTTCAGGCCGGACGAATGGCATGCGAACCGTCCGGCAGACGGCAAGAGCTGCGGACTGAGGGACCGGACGTGGCAAGTGCCGACACTGCGATAAGGCAAACGGCGAGCGGTTCGGTGCTCGGGCTGATGCTGATCTGCTCGTTGCTGTGGGCGACGGCGTTTCCGTTGATGAAGCTGATCGGCGCGGACCTGTCGCCGCTGGCGCTCAATGCATTGCGCGGAACGATGGGGTGCGTCCTGCTCGGCCTGTTCCTTCTCGCGAAACGGCAAAGCGTTCTGCCGAAAGGGCGGGAATGGCTCGACTGGATGGTGCTCGGCATCTTCCAGGGGCTGATCCCGAATGTGCTGACGGCCTATGCGCTGCTCACCATCACGACCGGGCTGTCGTCGATGATCCAGGCCTCGACGCCGCTGATCGTCGCGCTGGTCGCGCATTTCCTCTTCGCCGACGAGCGGCTGACGCCGCTGCGCGCGGTGGGCGTGCTGACCGGCTTCGCCGGCATAGCGCTGCTGATCGGGCCGGCGGCGTTCGGCGTCGGCGCGGCCGATTTCAACGGCACGATCGCCATGGCGATCACCGCGGCGAGCTATGCGATCGGCAACCTCTACATTCGCGGCATTCCGGACGCCAATCCGACGCGGCTGGCGTTCGGGCAGCAGACATTCTCGGGACTGCCGTCGCTGGCGTTCCTGCTGGCTTGGAGCGGGACCGCCGCGTTTGCCGGCGTGCAACAGCATCTGTGGGAAGTGCTGGCGCTCGGCTTCGTCTCCACCGCGATCCCGATCCTGCTCTACATGCATATCCTGAAGCGCGCCGGGCCGACGCTGGGATCGATGAACGGCTATCTCGTGCCGGTGTGGACGATCCTGATCGGCGTGACGCTGCTCCATGAAACCGTGCTGCCGCGCGAAATCCTCGGCGGCGTCGTGATCTTCGCCGGCATCACGATCGTCTCGGTCGCGCGACGGCGGGCGTTGCGGGCCGCGACCGGCTAGGGCCAAATTCTGACGTTCCATGTCGTGTGCGTCTTGGCGCGAAGCCAGGCCAAAGCCGAACCTCCGCCAACGCGACGATCGCCGCGCAGTGGAGGCCGCATGGACACCGCAGTCAGGCGCAGGCAAGGCCGCAGGACGCATGAGACGCCAAGGACCAGCGCGCCGCGCACGCTGAAGTACCGCCATCTGGTCAATCCGCTGATCCGCCAGCCCGCACTCTCCGACGACCGCATCGAGGCGCTGCACGAGACCGCGCTGAAGGTGCTGGAGGAACTCGGCATCCGGGTGCTCAATGCCGAGGCGCGCGACATCTATCGCGCGGCGAATGCTGAGGTCGATGAAGAGAGCCATTTGGTGAAGATCGACCGCGCGCTGGTGGCGAATGCGCTGGCGAGCGCGCCGAAGATTTTCGACATGCCGGGCGGATCGCCGGACAGGACAGTGACGATGGGCGGCGATCATTGCGCCTTCGTTTGCGTCGGCGGGCCGCCGAACATTTCCGATCTCGATCGCGGCAAGCGCACCGGCACGCTCGAAGATTGCAGGAACATCATCAAGCTCAGCCAGGATTTCGACGTCATCCATCTGCTCTCGCCGAATGTCGAGGCGCTGGATGTGCCGCTGAATGTCCGGCATCTGGAGGTCACGGCTGCGCAGATCCTGCTCGGCGACAAGCCGTTGTTCATCTATTCGCGCGGCAAGCCGCAGGTGGCCGACGCGCTGGAGATGGTGCGGCTGGGGCGAGGCCTGAGCCAGACGGAGTTCGAGGCGGCGCCGTATTGCTATACGGTGATCAACACCAACTCACCGCGTCAGCTCGACATACCGATGTGCCAGGGCATCATCGATTTCGCCCGCGCCGGGCAGGTGTCGGTGATCACGCCGTTCACGCTGTCGGGCGCGATGGCACCGGTGACGATCGCCGGCGCGCTGGCGCTGCAACATGCGGAGGCGCTGGCCGGAATCGTGCTGGCGCAGCTCGCGCGGCCGGGCGCGCCGGTGGTCTACGGCTCGTTCACGTCGAACGTCGACATGAAGTCCGGCTCGCCGGCCTTCGGCACGCCGGAGTTCATCAAGGGCGCGTTCGGCGCGGGACAGCTTGCGCGGCATATCGGCCTGCCGTGGCGCGGTTCGGCGGCGACGGCGTCGAACATGCCCGACCAGCAGTCAGTCTACGAGTTCCTGTTCTCGGCCTGGGGTTCGATCCTCGGCGGCGTCAACATGATGATCCACTCCGCCGGCTGGCTCGAGGGCGGGCTGACGGCGTCGATGGAAAAATTCATCCTCGACATCGAGATGCTGCAGGCCTTCGCCGAGATTTTTCAGCCGCTCGACGGGTCGGATGCGGAGATCGGTTTCGACGCGCTGAAGGAAGTGGATCCAGGCGGGCATTTCTTCGCCGCGCAGCATACGATGGCGCGCTACCAGGACGCCTTCTACACGCCGCTTGTTTCGGACTGGCGCAACTATGGCCAGTGGAGAGATGACGGCGCCAAGAGCGCCGGCGAGCGCGCCAACGCGATCTGGAAGGATCGGCTCGCGAAGTTCGAGCCGCCGGAGCTGGACATAGCGCGGCGCGCGGCGATCAAGGAATTCGTCGCACGACGAACGCGGGAAGGCGGCGCGCTGCCGGAATCGTAGGCTCGCTACCGGTCGACACCCCCACCCGGACGCCTACGCCGTCCGACCTCCCCTCAAGGGGGAGGTAGCCGCGGCGCGCTAGATATCTGCTCCTCTTGCCCTAATTTTAGCGCTCTGAAATGATCGCGGGGCGATAAGGATTCGGCCGATGCGGTTTTTCGCATGGTTCGCCGTCGCGCTGCCGGTCCTGCTGGCGGCGATGGGAACAGCGTCCGCTTTCATGATCTATCCGGACCGCGACAATCCCGACGCGCTGATCGTACTGATCGAGCAGACCTATGGCGATCTGGTCGAGTTCCGCATGCTGCCCAAGCCGTACGATACGGTGGTGCAGACCGCGCAAGGGCCGGACACGTTTTCCTTCCGCTGGAAGTATGCGCGCGAACCGCAGCACGGCATGGCCTTTCTCACCGTCGACGAGGACGGGCTCGGCGTCGTCGAGTTCCAGTTCTGGGGCGAGGGGCTGAAAGATGGCGACACGCTCGCCGCCGCGGCGGTGCTGGTCGACAAGGACGCCAAGCCGCTGCATGCCTTTTACGCGAAGGCGGATTTCGTGGGTATGTCCTTTCCGGACGGGCGCGACCGGCATCAGGTGCGGCTCTTCGCCGAGCACGAGCCCGACTGGTGGAGCCGCGTCGACGGAATCGCCTTCTTCTATATGAAATATTTCGCGCAGCAGCGTCCGGATGAGGCGGGCGTGTGGGAGTCGATGGAGCGCGCGGTGCTGTTCTTCACCAAGGGCGCCGCAAGTCCATCAGAGCGGGGATAGGCGGCGCGGGAACGAGGCGCGGTGTGTCGCGTTTCAGGGGTAGGCCGCGATTGGTGGCCCGACCCAGGAGATGCGAGATGGGCGTCAAAGAAGCACCGACCGCCAGAGGCCGGGATTCATCGACCGGCCTGCACCGGTCCGCCGCCAAGGAAGAACGCAAGGTGGAGCGCCAGAAAGGCAGCGATCTGAAGAAGGGCGAGAAGCGCTTCGAGGAACGCTCGAAAAGCTCGGATGGAAAGAGCGCCGGCACCAAGCAGCGTTAGCGCTGAATGCCAAGCATCTGAAAAGCCGTGCGTTTCACGCACAGCTTTCTGCCCCGCCCTGCCACCAAAAAGCCTGTGACTTGGCGCAACCATTCGGATAGTTGTTTCTTAATCTGCACGGCCTGGAGCCGCAGAACCGTGGTCTGGTGAACGAGGGAACGCCATGCGCTGGAGAGGTCGCCGCGAAAGCAGCAATGTCGAGGATACGCGCGGAAGCGGCGGTGGCGGCGGCTTTCGCATGCCAGGCGGTTTCGGGCGCAGCCCGGGCGGCGGCGGCATCCGGATCCCGACCGGCGGCCGTTCCGGCGGGCTGTCGATCTCAACGATCATCATTCTCGTCGTGCTGTTCTTCGCGCTGAGAGCCTGCGGCATCGATCCGCTCGACATGCTGGCCGGCGGCGGTGGCGGCGTTCCTGGCGGCGGCGGGCAGATCGTCGAGCAGGAAGACGGCACGCAGGCCAATGACGAGATGAAGCAGTTCGTCGGCGTCGTGCTGGCCGAGACCGAGGATGTCTGGAACGGCATCTTCCAGGCGGAGGGCTCGCAATACAAGGAGCCGACGCTGAGGCTGTTCAGCGGACAGGTGCAGTCGGCATGCGGCTTCGCCTCTTCGGCGGCCGGTCCGTTCTATTGCCCGGGCGACCAGAAGGTCTATCTCGACACGACGTTCTTCGATCAGCTCGACCGGCAGTTCGGCGCGTCGGGCGATTTTGCGCAGGCCTATGTGATCGCGCATGAGGTTGGCCACCACGTGCAGAACCTGATCGGCGTGCTGCCGAAGTTCAACCAGATGCGCCAGCAGATGAGCGAGACCGAGGCGAACCAGATGTCGATCCGCGTCGAGTTGCAGGCCGACTGTTTTGCCGGCGTATGGGCGCATTTCACCGACCAGAAGGGCTTGCTCGAACAAGGCGATGCGGAAGAAGCGCTAAACGCCGCGCAGCAGATCGGTGACGACACGCTGCAGAAGAAGATGCAGGGTTACGTCGTGCCGGAAAGCTTCAACCACGGCACGTCGCAGCAGCGCCAGACCTGGTTTGCGAAAGGCTTCCAGAGCGGGCGACTGGCAGATTGCGATACCTTCAACAACCCGGTCTAGGATTCAGGTGAGGCTGGTCTGACCTGAACCCGGCTGGGCCTTCCAAAGGTAAAAGAAGGTAAAAAAGCACGCGCAAATGCGAGTTGGGCGCTTAGACCGGGCTTAAGCGGCGGCTGCTAGCGTGGCCCCTGGAAAATTGCGTTTCCGGGGTCTTGGGCAATGCGCACGCAGCTTGCAGCGTTCCGCGCGGATAAGCGCGGCAATTTCGGCATTCTATCCGCAATCATGGCGGTTCCGCTGGTAATGAGCGCCGGCCTGGCGCTCGACCTGTCGACCATTTCGCGCACGCGCGCCGAACTTCAAAGCGCGATGGACGCGGCAGCGCTTGCGGTGGCGCGCGAAGGCAAGGACATTTCCGACGCGCAGGCGAAAGACATCGCCGACCGCTTCCTCGACGATAACTTCAACCCGGCTTACACGAAGCTGTCGGTCGTACGCGATGGGACGGCATTCAAGGTCACGGCCGACACCAAGGCCAATTTGGCCTTCGGTGCGCTGTTCGGTTACGACGACTGGGACGTCGGCGCCGCGTCGACCGCCGATCTTGCCTATGCCGACTACGAGATCGCGCTGGTGCTCGACACGACCGGTTCGATGGCCGGCGGCAAGCTGCAATCCATGAAAGACGCCGTGATCGGCATGATCGAGACCATGGAATTGCAGGTGAAGCACGAGGAGAACCTGAAGTTCGCCATGGTTCCGTTCGCCACCTACGTCAATGTCGGAGCGGGTTTCGGCCCGAGCTTCGACAAGGACGGCAAGCAGGTGAAGGGCACCGGCGCCGCGTGGCTGGATCTCGAGGGCAAGGCGACCATGCCGCAGTCCGAGCTCGATACCGGCGCCAGCCGCTTCCAGCTCTACAACAATTTCGGCGTCGCCTGGCCGGGCTGCGTGGAAACCCGCTACGGCAAGACCTACGCCACCGACGATACGGCCGCGGACGTGGGCAATCCCGAAACGCTTTTCGTGCCGGCCTTCGCGATCGATGAACCGGACAAGGGCTTCAGCAACAGCTATCTGAAATCCTCGGCCAAGCCGAACGTGAAAACGAAAGACGAGCAGGAGAAGCGCTGGGCCAAATACGGCGTCAAGGTGGATGCCAGCGGCAAGCCCGAGAAAGGCGGCCTGCTCAACGAGCTGCTTGTTCCGATTACGGAGCTGCTCTTCGGCAAAGGCAAGGCGAAGAAGATCAGATATGACGGCACAGACGGCAAAGGCCCGGACAATGGCTGCGACGTGCAGCCGATCAGCCCGCTCAACTCCGACTACGACACGTTGGTGAAGAAGGTGAAGTCGCTGCAGGCGAACGGCACAACCAACATCATGGAGGGCGTCGCCTGGGGTCTGCGTGTTCTGTCACCCGGCGAGCCGTTCACCGAAACCATGAGCGCAAAGCATGATGTCGAACGCGTTATGGTCGTGCTGACAGACGGCTCCAACGTGTTCGGCAACAGCGGCAACGCGCTCGGCTCGTCCTATTCGAGTTTCGGCTATCTGGTCGATGGACGTCTCGGCATCACCGGCGGCGGCGCGGGCGCGACCAACGCGCTGATGAACGAGCGCACGCTGGCTGCCTGCACGAATGCGAAGGAGCAGGGCATCACCGTCTATACAATCCGGCTGGAGGAGCCGAACGTCGCGACCGGCGAGATGCTCAAGCAATGCGCCACCGACGAGGCGCATTATTTCGACGTGCCGAGCCGCAAGCAGCTTGACGACGCCTTCGCCAAGATCGGCGAGAGGATCGTGAAGGTGAGACTGGCGTCGTGACCCCCACCCGGCGCGCTATGCGCGCCGACCTCCCCACAAGGGGGAGGTAGGAAGCAGGCGCTACCGCTCGGCCAGCGCCGGCTCGCCCTTGCGGGCGCGGATCAGATTGACGAAACGCTTGAAGAGATAATGCGAATCCTGCGGGCCGGGCGAGGCTTCGGGATGGTGCTGCACCGAGAATACCGGCTTGCCGGTGAGCGACAGGCCGCAGTTCGAGCCGTCGAACAGCGAGACGTGGGTTTCCTCGACGCCCGCCGGCAGCGAGTCAGACGCGACGGCAAAGCCATGGTTCATCGACACGATCTCGACCTTGCCGGTGGTGTGATCCTTCACCGGATGGTTCGCGCCGTGATGGCCCTGGTGCATCTTCTTGGTCTTGCCGCCGAGCGCCAGCGCCAGCATCTGGTGGCCGAGGCAGATGCCGAAGATCGGCAGATCGTCATTCTTCAACAGACCCTGGATCATCGGCACGGCATATTCGCCGGTTGCCGCGGGGTCGCCCGGGCCGTTCGACAGGAAGACGCCGTCCGGCTTCATGGCGAGGATATCGTCGGCGCTGGTTTTCGCCGGCACCACGGTGACCTTCGCGCCGAGACCGGCAAGCAGACGCAAAATGTTGCGCTTCACGCCGTAGTCGACTGCGACGACATGCATGGACGGGGACGTCTGCTCGCCATACCCTTCGCCCCAGGCCCAAGGCGTCTCCTTCCAGACCGAAGACTGGCCGGAGGTGACGTCCTTGGCGAGGTCGAGGTCGATGAGACCCGACCAGGCTTTCGCCTGGCGTTTCAGATCGTCGATGTCGAACGTGCCGTCGGGCGAATGCGCGATGACGGCGTTCGGCATGCCCTTCTCGCGGATGAAGGCGGTCAGCGCGCGCGTGTCGAGGCCGGCGATGGCGATGACGCCGCGGCGCTTCAGCCACTGGTCGAGATGACCGGCGGAACGATAGTTCGAGGGGTTGGTGATGTCCGCCTTGAAGACGGCGCCGACAGCGCCGGCCCGCGCGGCGGGGTTGAGGTCTTCGATGTCTTCATCGTTGGCGCCGACATTGCCGATGTGCGGGAAGGTGAAGGTGACGATCTGGCCGGCGTAGGAGGGGTCGGTGAGGATCTCCTGATAGCCGGTCAGCGCTGTGTTGAAGCAGACCTCGGCGACCGCGCTTCCCGTGGCGCCCAGGCCTCGCCCGGCAATCACCGTTCCGTCGGCGAGAACCAGCAGCGCCGTTGGCGCATCGTTAGACCAGGTGGCGGTCGAGCCCATTCACGTCACTCCTTGAATGCAACGGACCGAAAGGCCATATGGCACAACGAAAAGCACGGGGCGCGCGTCGATCGCGGGTCCTCCGTGCCATCCCAACCAGTCCATGCAAGGCGCGGACAATAGGCGATGGCCCAGGTGCGGTCAATGACCGCAAAACTTGCTCAGGCGATTTATTTTTACCTGTAAAATCAGGAAGTTAATTGCCGAAGCGAGATTTGCGTCGGAAGCCGCCCGGAGGTATTGTCCCGATCCGCGAACGGAGAAATTGCCATGCGCGAGAAAATCGCCGAGGCGCTGAAGACAGCCATGAAGGCGCAAGACAAGCGGCGCTTGTCGACGCTCAGACTCATCCAGGCGGCGATCCACGATCGCGACATCGCCCATCGCGGCGCGGGCAAGGATCCCGTGACGGATGACGAGGTGCTGCAGATCCTCGCCAAGATGGTGAAGCAGCGCGAGGAATCGGCGCGCGCCTTCGAGGAAGGCAACCGGCTGGAGTTGGCGCAACAGGAGCGCGACGAGATCGCGATCATCCGCGATTTCCTGCCAAAGCAACTCGGCGACGACGCCGTGAAGAAGGCCTGCCAGCAGGTGATTTCCGAGGTCGGCGCAGATGGCCTGCGCGACATGGGCCGCTGCATGTCGGCGCTCAAGGACAAGTATGCCGGCCGGATGGATTTCGGCAAAGCAGGCGCCGTCGTGAAAGAGATGCTGCGGTAAACCTGCACGCTAACTCTACTCCGCCGGACGCGGTCTTCTGCGCTTCCGGTGCTCACGGACTCAACGTCCACTCCGCTCTGGTTCTCGAAAGCCTCGCGCCATCCGCCTCGGCGGAGCGAGTTATCGAAGCAGGTTTACGCCAATCGTGGCGGTCACGCCGTCGCGTTCGTTGTGCGCGGCGGCGTGGCGCCGGAGCGCTTTTCGGCCAGATACGAACTCGTTGCGACCACGACGGCGATCAGCATCGAGGCGACACCGAACAGCGGCAGGCTGCGGTACGGCACGCCGGCGGTGAGCAGCGCGGCACCCAGCGACGCGGCAAGCGCGATGCCGATGTTGAAGCCCGACGGGATCAGCGACGAGGCAAGGTTCGGCGCGTCGGCCGTCCAGGTGAGGATGCGCGTCTGGATCGGCGTGCCGATCGAGAAGTTGACGCAGCCCCAGATGAAGATGATTGCGATCATCGGCAGCGGGTAGGGCGCGGCGAAATACATGCCGATCAGCACCAGGACCTGCAGCGCGATGAAGGCGATCATTGCGGGCATCAGGCGGGCATCGGAGAACTTGCCGCCGATGAAGACGCCCAGCGTGCAACCGACGCCGTTGAGCAGCAGCACCCAGGGTACGAGGCCGACGTCGAGGCCGGTCACCTGCTGCAACAGCGGGGCGATATAGGTGTATGGCACGAACTGGCCGATCATCAGCATCAGCATCAGGATGAGCGAGGTCCAGACCTGCTGGCGGCCGAGCACGCGGACTTCGTCTCTGAGGGCAGCGGGCGCCGCCGACTTGCCATTAGTGCGCGGCAGGAGCACGGCCATGGCGGCGAGCGA
>DATJTE010000181.1:0-5949 GCA_035503715.1 Rhizobiaceae bacterium
TGCTAGAAACTCCGGTTGGCCCGGCCCGACAGCAAGCCGAAGCCCTCGATAAGCGCTTCGGGAGCCTGCACATCGCGAAATTGTGTCTGAATTTCAACGAGATGCCGGTAATTTTCTTCGGTCGGATCGGTCGCCAGAGCCGCTTCTGCCGCCTTCAGCTCCCTATGTAGAGTGCCGGCGCTAAGCTGCAAGTGCAGGGCCTGGTTGAAGGCGTGACGCGCATCTTCCAGGGCCGCCCCTTCAAGCGCCGGCCAAAGCCGCATTTTCCTGACCAGCCCGACCGCGCGCTCCCACGCCTCCGCGCAGCCCGCCCGGCCGATCGCCTCGACCAGGGCTTGCGGGTCGCTCGCGACATCATGGGCAAGCGCATCGAGAAGCGCGGAATGCAGGCTTTTCAGGTCGGCATTGGAGAGTTCCATGAACTCCACATGCGCGAAATTCTCGTCGATCAGCGCAGGATGATTGATCAGCGACACCAGCAGCGCTGCCTCGCGCACCGACATCGCCGCACCATGCCGCTTGATCATGCCTGATCGGCTGAGGCTGTCGGTGATCGCCGTCCTCGCACCCGCGCCGGCGCCGCGGGCAAATTGGCCGCCTTGCTGCTTGCCTTGCCGCTGATCGCCCGCCCACGGCCTCTTTTGCTGGTTCGTCGCGCCGAAGAAGGCTTGCGTCCGCTCGCGCATCTCTTGGTGATAGTTCCGGCGGACACTCTCGTCCTTGATCCGGTTGGTCAGCTCGCGCAGCGTCTTTTCCAGGTCTGCCCGCCGCTCCGGTGTATCGAACACGCCACCGCCCGTCTCGCGGGTCCAGAGCATATCGACAAGCGGCCGCGCCTCGGACAGCACCGCGCGGAACGCTTCCGCCCCGCTGGCGCGCACCAGATCGTCCGGGTCCTGCCCCTCCGGCAGAAGCGCGAACCGCACAGAGCGCCCCGCCTGGATCGCCGGCAGCGCCAGGTCCGCTGCCCGCCACGCGGCCTTCAGGCCTGCCTGGTCGCCGTCGAAGCACAGAACCGGCTCGCCGGACATGCGCCACAGGAGTTCGAGCTGGTTCTCCGTCAGCGCCGTACCGAGTGGCGCGACCACGTTCTCGAAGCCCGCCTGCGCCAGCGCGATCGCATCCATGTAGCCTTCGACCGCAATCACAGTGCCTTCCTTCTGCAAGGCTTTGCGCGCGCGGGCGAAATTGTAGAGCACGTTGCCCTTGTGGAAGAGCTCGGTCTCGGGCGAGTTCATGTATTTGGCGAGCGCGTCCGAGGCGAGCGCCCGCCCGCCGAAGGCGATGATGCGCCCGCGCGAGTCCGGGATCGGAAACATGATGCGGTCGCGGAAGTAATCGTAGGACACCGGGATGTCGTCGCCGTAGCGCACCAGCCCGCACGCCTCGATCTGCGCCTTCTCGACGCCTTTCGACGCAAGAAATTCCTTGAGCGCATTACGGCTTTCCGGCGCGTAGCCGAGGCGAAAGCTCTGCTGCGTTGCCGATGTCAGCGCCCGATCCCGCAGATAGGCCCGCGCCTTCGCGCCGCCGGCCGCCTGCAATTGCTGTTCGAAGAATTTCGTCGCCAGTTCCATCACGTCGTGGAGGCTGGCACGTTCCTTGTCCCGCTTCTCCTGCTCCGGATCGCGCGCCGGCATCGGCACGCCCGCCATGCCGGCGATCTTCTCGACGGCTTCGGGAAAGCTCATCCCGTCGAGATCGGTCAGGAAGCGGAAATGGTCACCCGACACGCCGCAGCCGAAGCAGTGGTAGCGGCCTTTCTTGTCTTCGCAGTGAAAGCTCGGGCTCTTCTCGCCGTGGAACGGACAGCAGGCCCAATAGTCGCCGCGCGGTGCATTGGTCTTGCGCCGGTCCCACGTGACGCGCTGGCCGATGACCGATGAAATCGGCACCCGGTCGCGTATCTCGTCGAGGAAGGTGTTGGGAAAGCGCATCGGCAGATCTGTTGCTCCAGACCCGATATAGTCGCGAGACCGACCGTAGGCGATAGCCGTCGAAAAACATGCCCGCTTTTCACAGTCCGCAATAGGCTGAAAAGCAAGAAGGCGGCCGCATATGGCCGCCTCCTCGCTTGGTGTCGCTGTCTTGCGCCTAGTGTGACGCGGCGACAGCGCCCGCGATGATGCCCGACAGGATGCTGACAAGCAGGTAATCATTGCCGACCCTGATCCACTCCTGGCCGCGCCCCGGACGGCGCAGTCCATGGCGATGGTAGTCGTGGATCGGCCTGTGACTGCGCCAGCTCGAATATTTGTTGCCGTTCCGCCACTTCTTGACGGTGACGACACGGTGATCGCCGTGCTTCCTGACCACTTTGCGGGTCACGGTGCCGTTTGGCTTCCTTTTGACCACGACCTTCTTCTTGGCTGGCTTCCAATCGACCTGAACGACCCCCGACTGCGAGATAGGAGCGTTGATGACAGGCGCGGCCTGGCTGATGGTCGGAACTGCCAGCAGGCTGGCGGCGAGGGTGGCGACGGCAAGACGTTTCATGGGCGGATCTCCTTTGTAACTTGCAGTTGAAACCTAGGTTTCCGCCAATGAACCGAAACTGAATGGAAGGTTACATTTTCGTAATTCAAACAATGACTTACGTGAGAGCTCCTAACACGCGGGCATAGTCGCAGCGCTGGCCTTCGCGCCGGGCGCGGCCGGCGCGCGTCAGGTTCCACTGCGCCATTCCGCCGGCATCTCCTGACGCAAACAATCCGTAGTGAATAAATTACCCGGCTAAACTAAAGTGCCCGGGAACCTTGCCTTTGAGTCGCCATTTCCGAACCATGTTGCACGCCTCTTCGCCCTTCCAGCCAAGCCCACAGGTCGCATGACCGGCTCCGTCGTCCTGCTCAATCTCGCGGGTGCGGTGGCGTTGCTTTTGTTCGCCACCCGCATGGTGCGCACCGGCGTCGAGCGCGCCTATGGCGATGCGCTGCGCCACCGTCTGCGCAACATCCTGCGCAATCCGGTCCTGGCGGTCGGCGCGGGAGCCGCCCTTGCGATCTCCCTGCAAAGCGCCACGGCCGTCGCGCTCATCGTCGGCGGCTTTGCAGGCGCCGGCATCGTCGGCGGTACCGCGGGCCTGCTTGCCGTGCTCGGCGCCGATTTCGGCTCCTCGCTGGTCGTGAAGCTGCTCTCCTTCAACCTGTCGCTGCTGGTGCCGATCTGCCTGGTCACAGGCACGGTGCTTTTCATGTCGACCGCCCGCCGCGATCTCCTGCAGCTTGGCCGCATCCTGATCGGCGTCGGCCTGCTCATCCTGTCGCTGCGCCTCATCGGCGAGGCGTCGGAGCCGCTGCGCGAGAGCCGCATCCTGCCGGTCGTCATCAATTATCTCTCCGGCGATTTCATCACAGCCTGCCTGCTCGCCACGATCATGACCTGGCTCTTTCACTCCAGCGTCGCGGCCATCCTGCTCGTCGTGGCGCTCGCCGCGCGTGGCCTCGTGCCGGCGGAGCTCGGCGTCGTGCTGGTGCTTGGCGCCAACATCGGCGGCGGCATCATCGCCGTGATGCTGTCGCGCGCCGCACCCCGCGCCGCGCGCACCGTGCCGCTCGGCAATCTGATCATGCGCGCGTCCGGCGCGCTGGTCGCGCTCATCGTCTTTGTCTGGCACGCCCCGCCTCTCGATCTGCTCGGCGACACCGCGCCGGCGCAGATCGTCCACGCCCATATCGCCTTCAACGCCGCGCTGGTTCTGGTCGGCATGCCTCTCGCCGGCTTCGTTTTCCGCTTGTCTGAAAAGATCATCGGCCTCGGCGATAAGCCTGCCGCGGCCGAGACGCTCGCCAATACCGAGCTGAGCGCGCTGGACGAGTCGGCACTTGCCATCCCGTCGCAAGCGCTCGCCAACGCCACCCGCGAGGTGGTGCGGGTGTGCGAGACCGTGGAGATCATGCTCCAGCGCATCATCGAGCTCTACATCAAGGCCGACCGCGAGAAGATCGACGCGCTCGCCGCCCTCGATGACCGCGTCGACCGCAAGCATGCGGCGATAAAGCTCTACCTCGCCAAGGTCACGGCGAAACCGCTGACCGAGGACGAGTCGCTGCGCTGCCAGGAGCTGATCGGCGCCTGCGTCAAGCTCGAACAGGTCGGCGACATCATCGTCCGCAACATGCTGGCGCATGTGAAGAAGAAGCTCGACCGCGGACTGGAGTTCACCGAGGAAGGCTGGCGCGAGCTGTCCGCCTTCCACACCTCGGTGCTGGTCAATGCGCGCATGGCCTTCAACGTGCTCGTCTCGCGCGACGCCGAGACCGCGCGCCAGCTCGTCGAGGAAAAGGACCGTCTGCGCGATCTGGAAAAGAAGACGAGCCAGAACCATTTCGCACGGCTTCGCGAAGGCACGGCGAAGAGCGTCGAGACGAGCTCCATCCATCTCGACACCATCCGCGATCTGAAGCAGATCAATTCGCTGCTGGCCTCGATGGCCTACCCGGTGCTGGAAGAGCAAGGCCTGCTGCGCGGCTCGCGGCTGAAGGCGGTTTGACCTTCGGTCGGTTACTCCTGTCTCTTTGAGATATCCTAAATACTTGACAAGTACCGGCGCGTTGAAAAGATGCCGCCACCCCGAAAGCAACAGAAAGGGGTCATGCGTTGGCTGCATTTCTGAACGTTCTCGCATCGCTGCGGGAGCAGATGGAGAGCGCGAATCTTTCGCGGTCTGACGTCTTGAAAGCGCTAATATGGCCGCTGGGAATTTTGGTATCAGCGACAATCGCTCTGGTATGGGCTGACGCGCCTAATTGGTTACTTTTGGTGTTTGTTGGCGTTTTCGTCGCTGCAGCAGCACTCTACGGGTGGTCCTACGCGTACTGCCTTCTTTACGATCGCGACGCCTTGCGGTCCGAAAAGTTTGCGATCCAAAAGACCGCAATCGAACGCGGAATTTACGGCGACAACCACGTCGGTATCATTGAAATGGCACGGAACGTTCCGTCCCTGCCTGTTAGTGAAATTGACCCCGGAAAGAAGATGGGGTCCTCAGAATGACAAGACGTTTCGTAGTAGCTACTGATCCCCTTACCCCGGAGCAGGAGAAAAAGTTTCAGGAGTCAATCTCTAATGCGGGATGGTGGCATTGGCTGCCAAATTTTTGGCTGTTTAAGGATTACCGAGACGAACACACCACCGACAGCATCAGAGATATCCTGTTCAAGATGGACAGCACGAAGCGCTGCATCGTCCTACAGGTCGATAGGACGACATGGTCGGCCGTAACTAAGAAGGACGAAAAGGGGCGCGATATGGTTCAATGGATCAAGGATATTTGGCAGGTCGAGCCGTAATGCGTGCTGTCTAATTCGATGGGCGAGAGACTCGCGCCTAGAAAATCTCAACCCTGGCCCAGCATTTCTGGATTGCCCTTACCCGCCGGCCATGGTCTTAGGCGCCTCTTGCCCGAGACGCCGCCATGTCCCTCCCGCTGATCGCCCTCTTCATCGCCGCCTTCGCCTTCGGCACGACCGAATTCGTCATCGCCGGCGTATTGCCGGAGGTCGCGACCGGCCTCGGCGTCAGCATCCCGACCGCCGGCTACCTGGTCTCGGGCTACGCGCTGGGCATTGCGATCGGCGGGCCGCTGCTGACGCTGGCCACAGCGCGCGTGTCGCGCAAGACGCTGCTTCTGTGCCTTGCCGTTGCCTTCACGCTCGGCCAGTTGGCCTGCGCGCTGGCGCCTGATTTCGTCACCATGCTTGTCCTGCGCGTCGCGGTCGCCGTCGCCCACGGCGTCTATTTCGGCGTCGCCATGGTGGTCGCCGTCGGCCTCGTGCGGGAAGATCAGCGCGGCATGGCCGTCGCCATCGTGCTGGCCGGCCTCACCGTGTCGAACATCATCGGCGTTCCGGCGGGTGCCGCGATCGGCAACATGTTCGGCTGGCGCGCCACCTTCTGGGCAATGTTCGTGCTGGGCATCGTCTCGCTCGCCGCCATGGCCGTGCTCCT
>DATJTE010000182.1:0-9446 GCA_035503715.1 Rhizobiaceae bacterium
GGCGTCCGGGCTCGTTCGCCAAGCACCTCTTATCTGCGCCATGCGCGGGGCCTCTCTCTGGCCCGCAGAAATCGTACCGCATCGCCCGAGAAATGCCAGCCGTCTATCGATCTTGCCTGATCCAGAATGCACGGAACCCCGCCTTCTGGTCAGCAGCAATTTGGCGCGATTTGCCGGGCTTTACTCGCGACGATAGCGCACGTGGATCAAATAGAGGCCAGCCAAGGCAATGCGAGACCACGCAACTACGACACCGAAGGAAAGACAATGACGACGATTGAAGCAACCAAATCGAAGACCTCTTCGGGCACCACCCGCTCCGGCCAACTGTTCGTTCTCGAACTGAGCGGGACCGCATTCACTCGATGAATCCCGATGGCTCCGACCGCAAGACAATTGTCACGAATTGTCGCTTCCCCGACGGCTCGATCGAGCGCGCCGACCTCCACGGCAAGAACCGCAAGTTCACATCCTTGCCCTTCCGCAGTTGCAGAACCGGCTGCGCGTGCAGCGCCAGTGGCTCTGGTCATACTTCACCGGCCAGCGCAGCTCGCGGCTGGTCCCCGAGCCGCCGAGAACGCCGGGCGCGGCCAATGACTACCCAAGCTAAACCTTGCTTCGGCTACTGGGCCGCGCACTACATCAATCGCGATGGAGGCTGGAGCGTCGCATGCGACGCGCTCGGCCGTATCATCCGATGCGAGACCAAAACGCTGGCGCTCTCGGTCGCGCGTTATCGCCATCGTCGCCTCCAGCAGTTGTAAGGATGACACCCCCGTGCATCTTACCGCCAAGAATACGGATATGATCTTCATGGTGCGTGTCCCATCCTCCAGCAGTATCGTTCGCGCGCGCAATTGTGAGGAGCGAAGTGAGATCCGGGGACCTACGCGATCAGGATTGCTTCATCGCGCGTCTCCTCGCAACGGCGATGCGCTTATTGGCGCGCATTGTCCGGATTCTTGATGCCGTCGCTCATGAACAATTTGTCGAGATTTGGCAGCGTTTATTCGCGGATCTGAATCTACCGATGTACCTGTCAAGGACGCCAGTGAGCGCGCGCGTGCCGTGAACTGCTGGAGCTCGACATGTATTCAACGGAGAGACCAAAATGCATACCTTCATTTTTGCTTTAGAAGTTATTGTCGCTGCTGCATGGAGCACCGAGCAGACCACGGCCGCCGAGCGAATGCCCACCTTCGATATCGTGCAAAACTGCCGTGCGGAGGTGGCAAGCGCCGGCATCGAAGAGGTTGCGGGCTGTGCGAAAGACGAAACAGATGCCAGAAATGAGCTCGACAAACGCTGGTCCGAATTTGGCGCGTCAAGCAAGCAGGCCTGCATCGGGGAAAGCGGCGTTGGAGCCGGGCAGAGCTACGTTGAGCTTTTGACTTGTCTCGAAATGTCCAGTGGCGAATTCCTGGCCAGCAGACGTCAACCTCAATGAGCAAAAGCGTGCAAGAGCCTGCCTGAGCAGATAGGAGACTTCGATGGACGCTTCAGCACTTCTTCTGTCGCGGCTGCAATTCGCATTCACGATTTCCTTTCACATCATTTTCCCCGCGTTCAGCATTGGTCTGGCCGCCTGGCTCGCTGTTCTGGAAGCAAAGCATCTGTGGACCGGCAATGCGGTCTACCGGACCCTGTTTCAGTTCTGGCTCAAGATATTTGGCGTCGCTTTTGGCCTGGGCGTGGTGTCGGGCGTCGTCATGGCCTTTCAGTTCGGCACGAACTGGAGCGTGCTGTCGAACATGTCGGGACCGATCCAGGGACCACTGCTCTCCTATGAGACATTCACGGCCTTCGCGCTCGAAGCCGGCTTCTTCGGCGTCCTCATTCTTGGACGCCAGCGTGTAGCGCCTTGGTTCTATTTTTTCTCGACGGCCATGGTGGCGTTTGGAACGACGCTTTCGGCATTCTGGATCATGGTGAACAACAGCTGGATGCAGGTGCCGGTCGGTTACGTCGTGCAAAATGGCCAGTTTGTTCCTGACGACTGGACCAAGATCATCTTCAACTCCGTGGTCTGGTCACGCTTTCCGCACATGCTGCTCGCTTCCTATCTCACGGGTGCATTCTGCGTCGCGTCAAGCGGTGCCTGGTATCTGCTGCGAGACAAATCTCGCACCGAGGCCTTGGTCATGCTTCGCATGGGTCTGCTCCTCGCAGCGGTGCTCATGCCGGTTCAGTTGGCGTTCGGCCACCTGGTTGGCGACTATGTCCACGACTTTCAGCCGGCGAAGTTCGCGGCGATCGAGGGCCGCTGGCACGATGAGCAGCCGGCGAGCGAGGTGCTGATCGCGTTGCCCGATCCGGTACACGAGACCAACAAATACGAAATCAAGATCCCGGTACTCGGAAGCATTGTTGGCAGCATGAGCCCGACGTCAAAGGAGGTCGGACTGACCGATTTCTTGCCACAGGATCGTCCGCCGGTGCTCATCCCGTTTGCAACCTTCCGCATCATGGTCGGCTGCGGATTGATCATGCTCGCGCTTGCCTGGCTTGGCTCCTATCTGAGCGTCAAGCACCGCCTCGAGCGAAGCCGCCTTCTCCTTTGGTCCATCTTTCTAAGCTTTCCCCTGCCGTTCATTGCCATCCTCACGGGATGGTACACGGCTGAAGTCGGTCGCCAGCCATGGACGGTTTACGGGGCGTTGCGAACGGATCAGGCCATGACGCCGTTCTTGACGGCTGGTGCCGCACTGAGCTCGCTCATCCTGTTTGGTGCAATCTACCTCTTTGTCTTTTCGTTTGGCACCCTCTACATCTACCGACTCCTACGCGATGGCCCTTCGCGACATGCCACCGGGCTTCCATATGACGCCACCCCTAACCGGCCCATGTCGTTGGCCGGCGGGGAGGTTGGCGCGGCTCCGAGCTTTATGACTGCAGGAGAATAGAAATGGTCATGTTCTGGGTTTC
This sequence comes from Rhizobiaceae bacterium, assembly GCA_035503715.1. Classification (GTDB taxonomy): domain Bacteria; phylum Pseudomonadota; class Alphaproteobacteria; order Rhizobiales; family Rhizobiaceae; genus OAS926. The sequence goes on from DATJTE010000182.1 coordinate 2,926, forward strand.
AGTTCTCGCCATCAGCATGCTTCTTTATCTGCTGCTTGACGGGTTCGATCTTGGAGTTGGCATGCTGTTCGGCTTGACAAGGAGCGAGGCCAGCCGAACCATCATGTTGCGCACCATCGCGCCATTCTGGGACGGCAATGAGACCTGGCTCATCGTCACTGCCGTCGTCTTGTGGAGCGCGTTTCCGGTCGTCTACGCGACGCTGCTATCTGCGCTTTATATTCCCGTCGTTATCATGCTGGCAGGCTTGGTCCTGCGCGGCGTATCATTCGAGTTTCGCAACGAGGCGCAGCGACGCTGGATCTGGGACCTTTGCTTCGCTTGCGGCTCGCTTGCGGCCAGCTTCATGCAAGGCGTGATGGTCGGCGCTCTGGTCGAGGGACTGCAATTCACCGATGGCCAATATTCCGGTGGCCCATTCGGTTGGATGACGAGCTTCACGGTGTTGTGTGGCTTCGGACTTTGTTTCGGGTACGCACTTCTTGGAGCCTGCTGGCTCGTCAGGAAATCCGATGGCCAGATCAGGGACAATGCGCGTCGCGCGATCCCCCTCTTCGCAACAGCAGTATTGGTGTTCCTGGTTGCCGTCTTCTTACACGCGCTTATCAAACACCTTCCGATCATGCACCGATGGATCGACCGGCCATATCTTCTCGTCTTCCCGGCCATCGGTGGCGTCGCGGCGTGGGTCCTCGCTCGCAGCATTCTACGTCACGATGACCGTTGGCCATTCCGTATGGTTACGCTCATCTTCGTTTCGGCCTTCGGCACGCTCGCGCTTTCGTTCTGGCCCTACATGATTCCCTTTGCCATCACGATCGACTCCGGCGCAGCCCCACATTCGAGCCTTGCGTTCATGTTCTGGGGTGCGGGCATCTTTGTCTACCCCCTCATGCTGCTCTATGCCGTTGTCGGGTATCGCGTCTTCCGCGGCAAGATGGGGCTGGCAGCGGACCATCATCAGGGCTCCGGCAATGCCCATCTTGGGAAGATCGGTTCGCCTCACCCAGCAGAATGAGGCGTGTCAGTGTGCGGTCGTCGACCTTACAACTGCTCAATGGCTCCGAGGTCGGAGTGATAGCAGCGGTGGCATGAAAATTGGCGGGCTACGCGCAACAGATCGCGTTGAGCGAGAGCGTGCTGCATCCGGTCCTCCTGAGCACCTAGGCAGGTCGAGCAACGCTATTCTGAACGCAGTTACAACGAACTCACACTTGATGGAGATGCAAATGTTTGGAACTGTCGCAACGATCAAGATCAAGGAGGGCAAGGCCGCGGAATTCGAGAAGATCGCGACTGAGCTCGCCAACAAGGTCAACGAAAACGAGAAGGGCTGCCTGTTGTATCAGCTCTACTACGATGAAGTGCCGAATACCTATGTGTTCATGGAGCGCTACGCTGATCAGGCAGCGGTCGAAGCCCATCGCAGCACAGAATACTTTAAGACACTCGGCCGGGCGATGGCTGAATTCATGGACGGCAAGCCTACCATCCAGCGGCTCAAGCGGGTCGGGGCGTAACGTCCGCTGATGGCCGGTCAGCGAGGTGGCGGCGGCACGCCTTGTCGAGGTCCGCTCGCCGCCGGCATCCAGGCCGCGATCGCCAACGCCGTTTACGACGCCATCGGCAAGCGCGTTCGCAAGCTGCCGATCCGGATCGAGGATTGTCTCTGATCTCTGCGCTTTCCTTCGCGCTCCAATACAGCTCTCGGCGATGGCACACTGCGGTACCCTAGGGGCTACACCCAGGGGCTACACCAGAGCTTCTGGTATGCAGTAAGACCTTGTTTTACGGGGCTTTCTCGAAGCCGTTTTATTGTGGCGGAGAGGGAGGGACTCTCACCCCCATTAACCCGGCGCACTTTCGCAAACCGCAACAGCATTTTGACGAGGGCCCATGCGGCAGCCTAGCGGGGCCGAGAGTCGGAATCGCCCTGATCGGTGCAAAAATAGTCGCCACCGACGCACAAATAACCGCGGCGCAGAAGGCATGCGCCAGATCAAGGCAATCCGATAGGTCGCCGGCCGCAATTTTGGCACTCCGACCGACTTTATTCATTTGCCGCTGGAGGCACGGCGTCCATCTCTTATCCCGACCCCGCCTATTCAAGCCGCCTCGGCAGATACACATTTTCTCAATATGTAGACGGCTAAGGAGCGTCTGTTCCGAAGCTCACTTGAAACTTTATTTTCGAGAGGCATCGAAAGATAATCACAGTCCAAGCTCGCGTCTTCGCCCAAAACTCCAGTCGATGCCACCATCCGACCTTGCAACGCCGGTCACGTGACGGCCGAGTTGCTTCTCCAGCGACAGCGACCACGGGACGAGGCTGAATCCCAACCCGTCATCGATCATGGCAAAGCGGCCGGAGCTGAGACTGAAACGTTGCCTGAAGGTGCCATCGACCTGTTCGCCGGCGACAACGTGTCGGTGTGGGAGCCCGCGGTCGGCGGCGAGCCGGGCGCCGACAGCGTCGAGCTCGCGCCGGCGCAGCGTGTCAAGCAAATTGCGCGCGAGGAGCACGCGCTGGCCCTGACGCCTCGCCAAGCCTTGCTCGATCAGACGCTCGACGCGTGCCGTAACGGCTGCGCGCGCCTCTGCGCCGAAGCCGCCCAGTGCAAACGATGCGTCGTCCTTTGCGGCCAACCGGTGATCCAGCCAGGTCGCGCCGGGTGCGTTGATTTGGCGCGCGACGTCGATGTCGGAGCGTGCCACCAGCATCAAGGTTGGCGAGGCGTCCCCGGGGACGCCGAATCGCCGTACCTCGACGATCCCGCCTAGGGGCGAAGCAAACTCTAACGCCTCGATGCCTCTGAACCGGACATGATGAACGCGGCCGTCGACGCCATCGATCACGGCATAGGTTTCGCCGCTCAGTTCGTCATGAAGACCCCGATCAATCAGCCGGCCGACGATCGAGGAATCCGCCCTGCCGGTCTCGATGACATAGTCGCCGAGCGGCCGCTCCCAGCCGCGCCCTGCGAGCGCCTGGTGCATGGTCTTGATGATGTCCCCGCGCATGCCGAGATCGCGCAAGACCGGTTCGGCGTCCGGCCTGAGCGTCCATTGCGCAGGTCCGGCGGGAGACGCAAGACCGCTCCGTTCCAAGTGCTGCAGGCGGCCGATCATCAGGCGACGGATGTGCGGGTCGTCCGCCCCTGTTTGTTGCGGCCGAAGGTCGACGAATCCGGTCTCGTCGGCGCTCCGTCGGATCTCGCCGTCGAGCCGGGTCCAACGGTCGGACTCCACCTCTCGTTCCAGCGCCGAGCGGATCTCGTGCTCGGGCTTCGGGCCGAGCTCGAGCGAGACCAGGTCCTCAGCGCGCGAGCGCAAGCCCCGGCTGATGTAGTCGCGGGCGATGACGAGATCGCTGCCGTCTTCCGCCACGCCACGGACCAGCAGATGGACGTGCGGGTTATCGGTATTCCAGTGATCGACGCCTAACCAATCGAGCTGGGTGCCGAGATCGATCTCCATCTGGGCTATGAGATCGCGGGTGAAGGCACGAAGGTCGGTCATTTCGCCGGCATCCTCCGGCGAGACAATGAACCGGAAATGGTGACGGTCATTCCGGCAGCGTTCTGCGAAGGCCGTGTCGTCCGCCTGGTTACGAGCGGCATCGAACATCTGGCCGCTCGTGCCGTCGCGGGTGACGCCGTCGCGTTTCAGATAGGACAGATGCGCCGCTAGCGGCGCGCGGCGCGCACCGAGCGATCGTCCGCGCACGACGCGGGCCTTGACAAGAACCCGCCGCTGCGAGCCGAGGAGCCGGCTGCGGCCGAAGCTGCTGCGGCCACGGCCAAACCCTGAGCGGTCGGACCGGCCGCCCCTGCCCCAGCCGCCAGCCTTCCCGCCTGCCCTTTTTGCGGCCCGCAGCACCTGATGGACGAATGTTTTTTGTTTGCCGCCGCCCCGATTGCCAATGCGGCCGGGGCGAACGCGCAGGTCGTCGTCGCGTTGGCTCATCTGGCGGACCCTCGCGAGGCGATTCGCGGACCAGTGCCGGAAACTGTGCTGAATATGTTTGTCTTTCGTCTTCGCGCGGCACGCGCGCCGACCGACGCCCCCGCAAGGAGGCCAGCCGTGTCAATGGCTTGTCGACCGCGCGGGGGCACGATTTTTATCTTGCCGTAGGTCGGTCGGCTGTCGTTGGTTCCCAGGGCCCAACTTCCAAGCCAAGAGACTCTCGGTGCCCGCAGCGATTTGCGACAAAATGCAGTTCGGGTCATTGCGGTGGATCCTCCAATAGCGCCTGCCCGAACACGTCGGCTGGTAGCCGATTCATTGCTAAAGAGCCGCCGCGACTTGGCAGTTGACTCGCGAAGCCCGCACTGTTTGCGAGCGAAGCGAGCGTTTGCGATAGCGATCGTTACCCGAAGGGCCGAGACACCCGTAGGGTGGCTCGGTGAGGAGCGAAGCGACGAGTAGAGCGCGGGCCGAAGGCATCGCCCGTATGCCATCAGCACGTTAATGATGCGGGCTTGGCTGCGGATCGTCACGTCATTCCTTAGCTACTTGCTGTGCGCTTCTCGCTTGTTGGCGAAGAGGTGGCCGGGAGGCGGAACGAGCGCGGAAAGATCGGCGACCGTTCGGTCGCTGCGCCCGAAACTCGCCAGCGGCGTGAACGCCGTGCGACTGACGCCCGAGACGCCTGCCCGCTGCTCGACGAACAACGGCGCTTGCTGCCAGGAGACGTGATCGATGGTGAGGGAACGATCGTCGGCGACAGGTCCACCCGACAACAGCGGCGCGAGCTTGGCGACGTACGCCAGCGTCTCGTCGGGCAGCGGCCGGCCTGTCGCCAGATGGTCCTCGTAGCGTTGCGGGCCGGCATTGTAGGCAGCGATGAATCCTTCCGTGCCGAAGCGTTCGCGCACGTCACGGAGATACGCCGTACCAGCTACGATGTTGTCATGAGGGTCTGTGGGATCTGCCCCGAGGCCGTAGCGAATGCGCAATTCTGCGTAGGTGTTCGGCATGAGCTGCATCAGGCCGACCGCGCCTTTCGGCGACAGAGCCTTGGGATTGCCTTTGCTCTCGATCTGGATGACGGCGCGGATCCAGGACGCCGGCACCGAGAAACGGGTTGCGGCTTCGTCGATGAACGACTGCCACGAAACGGCGAGCTCGGCCGATGGCGTAGATGCAGGTTCGGCGTGGGCCGAAACGGGAAATGAGGTCACGACGGAGGCCGCGGCGATGATGCCGAAACGGCCAAGCCGCCGCGCCGTCAGTGTGATCACGTCTGTCGCCGTGACGGACGGCTCCAGCTCAGATGGAAGATGTCGCCGTCGCGCTCGAGATGGAACAGGTTGGCGCGGATCGGGTATGCGAAGGACGGATCGTCGATTACGAGCGCAATGTAGTCGCCTGCCCGCTCGCCGGTGCGCTTCCAGCCAGCGCCGATCTCCGCTTCGCCCGTGAGCACGCGATAATCCGGAGCGTTTTCGGCGTCGCTTGCGACCGCCGGGATGATGTCGATCTCGCGATCGAGCGTCAGCGTCCGGACTGTGCCCTTATATCCATCGTTCTTGCGCTTGAAGATGCCGATATGAGCCATGATTTGCTCCGTGTTGGGGTTGCAGGGTGAAAGATCAGCGTGCAGCCGCGCGCCAGACGAACCGGCCGTCGCCCGCTTCGTCGGTCCACAGCGGTACGGCGCGCGCGACGACGGCCGTCATCGGCAACGGGCCAAAATAGCGGCCGTCGAAACTGTCGGGTTGGTCCCAGTTCATGAGAAAGACTTCGTTGTTGCCGATGACGTGGCAGCCTTGCCAGCTTGGTAGGGGGCGGCCGCGGCCGTCGCGCTCGCGGGCAGGCGCAGCGGCAATGCCGTCAACGTTGATTTGGGTGCCGATCCGACACACGGTTTGGCCGGAAAGGGCGAAGATGCGCTTGAGCAACGGCACGCCGCGCGGCAGATATCCGCCACGATCCAGGAGCGAGGCGAGCGGTTCCGGCGGTCGCACGACCACAAGTGTGGTGATGCGCGGACAGTTCGGTGGCTCGACCGCGTAGAGTCCACGGGGCACACTTGGCGTGAGATTCCAGACATATTGGGGGATGTCCTGATGTCTGGCCGTTGCCGTGATCGCAGCAATGGCCAGCAATCCGACCGCGAGCGGTGCGACCCTGGTCATCACGGCACGATCCTGCGGCGCTTCAGCCAGGCACGGTGCCGGCAGAGCGTATAGGCGCGCGGTCTTTCGCCGACGATGAGACGGTTGTGAACGTGTCGCCAGTGATCCGGAGCGGCATCCGCCGGATCGATGCCGAGTGCCTCGACGGCGTCGATGGCCTGCAACACACGTTCGACCTTTGGCCAGCTTTTGATCGACAGGAAGATTTCGCCACCTGGCTGCATGAACGGCGCAGTGGTGCAGCGTTCGCCGGGCGCGACGGCGCGCAGAATATCGATCTCGGAGGAGATGGTTCCGTAGGTGTTGCCCGTCCAGCGGACGACTGCGAAGACGGCGTTCGGCGCGAATGAAACGCAGCGGCGATGACGATCAAGGCGGAGG
>DATJTE010000183.1:0-49722 GCA_035503715.1 Rhizobiaceae bacterium
AGCTCGTCTGGCTGCAGGAAAATCCCACAGGCACGGCGCGCGATAAGACGATCGTCATGGGCGATATCAACGGCGACAAAAAAGCCGATTTCCATATCGAGCTGACCGGACTGAAAGCGCTGACGGCCGCGGATTTCGTGCTGTAGGAACAGGACGCGCGAAAACCATAGGGCATGCGCTCCCTCCCCCTTGAGGGGAGGGTGGCCGCACCGGCGGCGAAGCCGCCGTAAGCGGCCGGGTGGGGTCGCTCCTGAAGCGCACGCCATTTTTTGCACGCCGAAGAGTAAGGTCGGTGCGCTGCCGCACATACCCCACCCGGCCAATCGCTTCGCGATTAGCCACCCTCCCCGCAAGGGGGAGGGAGCGCGTCGGTGCACTGCCGGTGCGCTCATGACGTATCGGGCTGCTCCAGCACTTCGCGGGCGAAAAATTGGAGGTCCTTCAGAACCTCGTCGACCTCATGCTTCGACTTGCGCTGCCAGCCGGGTGGGTGGCCGGGACGCAGCGGCCAGACGTGGAGGGAACGATGCTTGTGGTGTGGGGTCGGCGCGCCTGAAGCCTCGTGTTCCCTTTCGCGGGCGCGGGCGGCAAGCCGCAGTGCTCTCAGCCGTGCGAAACGTTTTGCCTGACCCGGCAGATCGTCGAGTGCTGCGGCAAGGGTTGCGAGACGCTGATGAATGCGCGCCGCGCTGACGCGACCGCCGGGCAATGGCGCGCGGCGGACGGGGATGGGGAGGCGCGCGCCAGCGCCCGGGTCGCTGATGCGTGGCACGCCGCGGTTTCGCATCGGGCGGACGTAGAAAAATCGCTTCCGCGGATCGAACAGGGGCAGAGACGGGATGCGTCGTGCGGGTGCTTCCACGATGCCCCCTACACCACGCTCCGCGTGGTCCCCTTCCCCCGTGAACGGGGGAAGATCCGGCGTCGCGGCCGGCCGTGCCCCCTGCTTGGGCATGATGACGCCCCGCTTGATGACAAATCCACGCGGCAGGATGATGCCGGTACCGCCTTTGCGGGCCAGCGACGTCTTCTTCGGCGTACGCGGACGAAACGCCGGCAGGGTCACCACAATCCCGCGCGCCATGACGACGATCAGCCGGCGCGCCGCGGCTTCTGCGGGACGCAACACGCGCAGGATGGCGGTGTGGAGATGACGGGGCAGGGTTGGCGCGGGTTCCACCTCCCGCTTGAGGGGAGGTCGGCGGTCGTCAGACCGCCGGGTGGGGCTATCTGCCGTGTCGCCACCCCCACCCGACGCTTCGCGTCGACCTCCCCTCAAGGGGGAGGTGAAGATCGCGGCGTTGGTCAATCCAGCCATGGCGACGAGCTCGGAAAGCACGCGCTTCAGCGCTCCATGATTTCCCTCGATCACCGCATTCCAATCCACAGGCATCGCTGCCTCCTTTCCACGCGAACAGTATCGCGCGGGTGCGGAGGGACGTGGATGAAGACTGCTGACAGCTCCTGACAGTTTGGCCTGAAACTGCCTGAAGCCGCCCCCTCTCCGTCGCGCTTACGGCGGCGTTCGCCGCCGGGCGCGCCACCTCTCCCCCGCTTCGCAGGGGCGAGGAACCTAAATCCTGATGCGTCGGCGCGACGGTGAGGGGGCGTCAGCGTCGGTGCGAAATCGTCCGCGTTGGTGCGGTGATGATGATGATGATGATGATGGAGAGTTCGCGGCGGCGGTGGAGCGCTTTATCTCCCCCCATGCGGGGGAGAAAGCGATTTCAGCATCTTAGCGAGTAGGCGCGTCAGCGCCGTGAAGCGAGCTAAGTGCTAGAAATCGCAAGAGAGGGGATTTGAAGGGCACGTCTAACGACCCCCTCTCTTGGATTTTCTACGACTTAGCTCGGGACAAGCCCGCTCGCTAAGGCCGTGAAAATCCATTCTCCCCTGCCAAGGGGGAGATAGGCCGGCATCGACGTCCGGCGATAACCTTCAACGTTTGCAATTTGCATGAACGGCGTCGGCGCCTCACGCTGAGGGATCAGGCGCTCCTTGGCATGCTGTCGCCCTTGAGTTCGCTCATGCGGTAGAAGTCGACGAGCAGCTTGCCGCGCTCCGGCTTGAAGGTGCGGCCGGCAGGCTTCAGCACCGCGATGCGGTCGATGCGGAAGGTGCGGAAATCCTGACGCTTCTCGCACCAGGCGACGAGCGTCCAGACCTTGCCCCAGAACCACAGGCCGAGCGGGCGGACGTCGCGGCCGGCGGTGGCGCGGCCCTGCTCGTCATTGTAGTCCAGCGTCAGTACATCGCGCTGCTCGACGGCGCGCTCGATCAGGTCGATGCGACCGCGGTCGGCGTCGGTGACGACCCACATCGGCGCATGGATCTGCGTGCGGTCGATGCGATCCTTCTCGCCTTCCGGCAGGACGGCGCCGATCTTCACCAGCGCTTCTTCCGCGGCGCGGGCCATCGCGGCGCCACCGAAGGCGCGCACCATGCGCGCGCCGGCGACCAGCGCTACGATCTCGTCACGCGTGAACATCAGCGGCGGAAGGTCGAAACCTTCCCTCATGATGTAGCCGACGCCCGCCTCTCCATCGATCGGCACGCCGGTCGACTGAAGATCCGCGATGTCGCGGTAGACGGTGCGCTCGGAAACCTCGAGCCAGGCGGAAAGCTTCTGCGCGGTGACGAGGCGTCCACCCCGCAAATGCTGCACGATCTGGAAAAGACGGTCGGCGCGGCGCATGGCTCAGACCTCTTCCTTCGCGCGCAGTCCGGCAAGCGCGATCAAGGCTGGCCGGATATGCGGCCTCAGCGGAACGGACAGGGTATCGATCCAGCGGTTCATCTTTCGCGGCTCCTCCTGCCGTCACAGACCGCGCGGCGAAGGCCGCGCCACAATGCTCCCCTGAAAATAGCGTTGATACGCGCATATTCCTATCCCAACTCCTGACAACATCCTGTCAGGAGCGTGTCAGTTGCAATGTCGGACGACTGTCAGTTGGCAGCGCCGTACTCCTTGGCGAACATCGCCCGCATCTCGGCGAGCTCAGCCTGCTTTTCCGGAAAGAGAGTGAGCAGAAACTGATGGGCAAAGGTGCCCGGCGCCGAGCCCGGCGCGGAAACGATCCTGCCCGTCGGCCACGGCATGCGGCACATCCTGATAGCCGGCCTGGCCGGCATAATCCGGCTCATGGTGAAGGATCCAGTCGCGGCCGTTCGATGTGTGCTTGTGGCCCTCGAACAGGCCTGCCCGGGCGAGCGCCAGCGTGCCGGCGCAGATGCCCCCGACAACGCCGCCGCGGGCGGCGACGGCGTTGAGCAGGGGTGCGACGTCGGGCGCCTGGTCGGAGGCCCAAATGTCCGAGCCGATGACAGCCACCGCGTCGAGGTCGGTGTTTTCGCCGGGAGCCATGCTGCGCAAGGCGTTGAGCGTGAAACCACTGCTGCCCGTGAGAGGCTTTCCGTCGGGCGAAAGGGCGATGGCCCTGGCGCCAAACCAGCCGACCGCCGAGGCCGACAACAGGCCGTATTCCCAGTCCGCATACTGGTCGACAAAGACGAATCCGATGGTTTTCCCGTTGGGTCTTGATGGCTCGGTCATATCAACACCTTTTGTCAGGAGCCCGGTTTTCGCCCGCTGCCGAAAATAGGGCTAGCGGCGACGCCGGGGAGCCCCCGGAAACTCGCAGGCGTCAGGCCAGCCGATGTCTTTCCGGAGGTCGGACGGCAGCGAGTTCAGGAAGCGAACGGTGCGGATTTCCTGGCGCATCGTGCGAAACTTGCCGATGTAGTGCTGGACGGCGCGGATCGGGGTGATCGGGTTCATGGCGGCGACTCCTCTTCTCGAATTCTACGATCGGAGTATCGCACACCCCTCCTGACAACATGAGGTCAGGAGGCGGTTCAAGGTCGCTGAAGAATCGTCAGATTCCGATACCCCGTCCGTTCATCGCGGCGGTGATCTCGTCGAGGATCGCGGGGTCGTCGATCGTCGCCGGCATGGTCCAGGCTTCCCGGTCGGCGATCTTCTGCATGGTGCCGCGCAGGATTTTTCCCGAACGGGTTTTCGGCAGGCGCTTGATGGTGATGACGGTCTTGAACGCAGCGACCGGTCCGATCCTGTCACGCACAAGCGCCACGACTTCCTTCTCGATCTCCGCCGCGTCGCGGTTCACACCGGCGTTCAGCACGACGAAGCCGCAAGGGACCTGACCCTTCATCCGGTCGGCGATGCCGATCACCGCGCACTCCGCCACGTTCGGATGCTCGGCGACGACTTCCTCCATGCCGCCGGTGGAGAGGCGATGGCCGGCGACATTGATGATGTCGTCGGTGCGCGCCATGATGAAGAGATAGCCGTCCGCATCGATGTAACCGGCATCGGCGGTTTTGTAATAACCGGGGAACTCGGTGAGATAGGCGTCGCGAAAACGTTGGTCGGCGTGCCACAGCGTCGGCAGGCAACCGGGCGGCAGCGGCAGTTTCACCACGACATTGCCGAGCGTGCCGCGTTTCACCTCATGGCCCGCATCGTCGAGGATGCGGATCTCGTAGCCCGGCATGGCGACGCCCGGCGAGCCGTGCTTCACCGGCAGCAGGCCGAGGCCGACCGGGTTCTGACTGATCGGCGATCCCGTCTCCGTCTGCCACCAGTGATCGATGACGGGTTTCTTCAACTTGTCCTCGGCCCATTCGATGGTCGGCGGGTCGGCACGCTCGCCGGCGAGGAACAGCGTGCGGAATTTCGACAGGTCGTAACGGCGGACATGCTCGCCCTGCGGGTCCTGACCCTTGATGGCGCGGAACGCCGTCGGCGCGGTGAAGAGCGCCACGACGCCATGCTCGGAGATGACACGCCAGAAGGCGCCGGCATCCGGCGTGCCGACAGGCTTGCCCTCGTAAAGGATCGTCGTGCAGCCATGCAGCAGCGGCGCGTAGACGATGTAGGAGTGGCCGACCACCCAGCCGACGTCCGAGGCGGCCCAGAAGGGCTCGCCCGGCTTCACGCCGAACTCGTTCTCCATCGACCATTTCAGCGCGACCATATGGCCGCCGGTGTCGCGCACGACGCCCTTCGGCTGGCCGGTCGTGCCGGAGGTGTAGAGGACATAGAGCGGGTCGGTGGCGGCGACCGGCACGCAGGGCACGTCGCGTCCGGCGGCTTTGGCGGAGGCCACCGCTTCGGCGTAGTCGATGTCGCGGCCGGCGATGAGCTCGCATGGCTGCTGCGGCCTCTGGACGACGATGCAGCGGTCCGGCTTGTGGCGCGACAGATCGATCGCGCCGTCGAGCAGCGGCTTGTAGGCGACGATGCGGCCGGGCTCGAGACCGCATGACGCGGAGACGATCAGCTTCGGTTTGGCATCGTCGATGCGGGTCGCGAGTTCCTTCGAGGCGAAGCCGCCGAACACGACCGAATGGATCGCGCCGATGCGCGCTGAGGCGAGCATGGCGAACACCGCCTCCGGCACCATCGGCATATAGATGATGACGCGGTCGCCTTTGCCGACGCCCTGGTCCCGCAGCACGGCGGCGAGCGCGGCGACCTCGGCCTTCAGCTCGGCATAGGTGAATTTCTTCTGGCTGCCGGTGATGGGGGAATCGTAAATCAGCGCGATCTGGTCCGCGCGGCCGCCCGCGACATGGCGGTCGACGGCGTTGTGGCACATGTTGCACTCGGCGCCGGTGAACCAGTGGCCGTAGACGCCGGCATCCGCGTCGAAGACCTTCGCCCACGGCTTCGACCAGTCGATGTCGCGCGCAGCATCCGCCCAGAAGGTGTCAGGGTCGCGTTGCCAGGCGGCGTAGATGTCGTGATAGCGCGAGGCCATCCGCTCCTCCCATTTCTGGCGTGAGTATCAGCGGGGAATCTGAAAAGTCCATCGGACTATCGACGCTTGCTTTGACAGGGCATGGCCGGCGGGTCACAAGGGCCGATGACAAAAGCGCTGGCGCTCATCCTGCTCGTGGCCATGGCGATCCACCTCTTCAAGCCGCTCGGCCTGCCGGGACTGAAACGGCGCGGCGACGTCTGGAAGATCGCGGTGGCGGCATTCGTCATGTTCGGCGTGACGGTGATGATCAGCCATACTGTGGGGTGAGGGTTGCGCATCCGCGCTAAGCACCCCCTCACCGGCCCCTTCGGGCCACCTCTCCCCCTGCCTGGGGGAGAGGAGCAGCGGCCGTTCAGCCATCCCCCAGCATGAACGGCAGCAGGTGCTCCGCCCAGGCCTTGTAGCCAAGGTCGGAGGCGTGGAAGCCGTCCGAGGAGAAGCCGAGCTTCGGGTCCTCGATCGGCAGGCGTGTCGCCGCGATCGCACCGCGCTCGCGGCAGAGGCGCTTGCCCATCGCGTTGATCAGGCCGGCGCGAATTTCGAGGATCGAGCCGAGTAGCGGAGGCAGGGCGGGGACCAGCGTCATGTCGACGATGGGCGACCAGACGATGCGCGCCTCGGGCCACTTTGCGCGCAGGCCATAGAGCAGGCCCCCAAAGTCCTTCTTGAAGCGCGGCACCGAGTGGAAATTCTTCATGTCGTTGGTGCCGAGGGAGAGCACGATGTGCGTCCATGGCTCGGCGGCCAGGTTGGGCAGCACGTGATCGCGGATCTGGCCGGATGTGGCCGAGTTGAAACCGGCGGCGCGCCAGCGCACGGCCTGTCTGGTTTGTGTAGCGATCAGCGCTGCGAGCTGCGCTGCCACGCCATTGTCCGTCATCTCGATGCCAACCGAGGCGGCGGACGAGTCGCCCAGCACCAGCAGCGCGATCTCCGGCGCGCCGCCGTCGATGCGATGCATGACCGGGCCGTCGGCCGGAACCATGCGCTCCGTCCGCCGCCGCACGCCGACGCCCTGCCAGATATAGACAGGGAAGGCGAGCCAGGAGAGGAGGGCGGAAAGGCGGGACATGGGCGAGTTCTTAGCGGGAAGCGCAACCAAGTTTCAAGATTGTATCATGTCGCGCGACATGATACATGTGATCTTGATGATCGTCTCGTTCAAGCATCGGGGTTTGCAGAGGCTCTTCGAGAAGGGTGATCGCAGCAAGCTCTCGCAGGAACTGGTCGGGAAGATTGAAGTCATCCTGGCAGCGCTCGACGCAGCGGCCGAGCCGCAAGACCTGGAAAGGCCGTCGTTTCATCTCCACCAATTGGTTGGCGATCGAAAAGGCGAATGGTCAATCACCGTGAGAGCGAATTGGCGGATCGTTTTTCGCTTCGAGGGTCAGGATGTCAGTGATGTCGAGTTAATCGACTATCATTAGGAGAAAACCATGCCGATGAAGAATCCACCCCATCCGGGTTTGGGGCTAAAGTTTGATCTGGAAGCCCTGGGCCTCTCGATCGCACAAGCGGCAAAGTCGCTTGGCGTGACGCGGGCACAGGTGCACCGCGTCGTCAAAGGTGAAAGCGCGATTTCTCCGGAAATGGCGCTTCGGCTCGAAACCGTCATCGGCAGTACGGCCGATCAGTGGCTTCGGCTGCAAGCAGCATATGATGTTGCGCAGGTTCGCGAGCGCGCCAAAGAGATCATCAAGGGCTTGCGACGCGTGAGCGTGCCGGCCGAGCGTGCTGCCAAGCGCGCAGCCTGATTGACTTGCATAAAAAAGCCCCGGCGCATCGGGGCTTTGTTGCTCTAATCAGGCCACATCGCGACGCCGACCGGATGACCCGTCAGCGGGCGCGGGACGCTTCGAAGATGCTGTCGATTGCCGAGCCGAGCGCCCCGTCGAACTCGCCATCGCTCTGCTGCGCCGACAGGCCCTCAGTGAGCGCGCGCGAGAAGCTGGCGATCATGCCGTCGTTCTGCTTCAGCTTGGCGTTCGCATCGTCGCGCGAATAACCGCCCGACAAAGCGACCACGCGCATGACGCGCGGATCGTCGATCAGCGGCTTGTAGAGGTTCGGCTTGGTCGGCAACGTCAGCTTCAGCATGATCTGCTTGCCGGCCGGCACGCCATCGAGGTGCTTCTTGATCTCGGCGAGCAGGATGTCCTCGGCTTCCGCCTTGTCGGGAATCGAGATGGTGACCTCGGGCTCGATGATCGGAACGAGGCCGTGCGCCAGGATCTGCTTGCCGACTTCGAATTGCTGGTCGACGACGGCAGCGATGCCTTTCGGATTCGCGGCATCGATCACCGAGCGCATCTTGGTGCCGAACACCTGTTTGGACACGGCGCGCTTCAGCAGCGCATCAAGGTTCAGCATCGGCTTCATCAGCTTGACGCCGTCGGTCGTATCCGCGAGGCCCTGATCAACCTTCAGGAACGGCACGACATGGCGCTTCTCCCAGAGGTACTCAGCGGTCGGCGTGCCGTCGATGTCGCGGTCCATGGTCTGTTCGAACAGGATCGCGCCCATCACCTTGTCGCCGGTGAAGGCAGGCGACTTGATGATGCGCGCACGCATCTGGTGAACGAGGTCGAACATCTCCGCTTCATTCGACCAGGCGCTTTCATCGACGCCGTAAAGCTTCAGCGCCTTCGGGGTCGAGCCGCCCGACTGATCGAGCGCTGCAATGAAGCCGTCCTTCTTGGCGGCCTGCGCGGCCATGTCCTTGTTCATCTCATTCTCCCAACGCGACTGTTTCCAGAGTTCAATACGGAGTCCGTGGCGGACTTCAAGCCTTCAGCACCTCGACGCCCGGCAGCGGCTTGCCTTCCATCCATTCGAGGAAAGCGCCACCAGCGGTCGAGACATAGGTGAAATCGTCGGCCACGCCGGCATGGTTCAGCGCCGCAACGGTGTCGCCGCCGCCGGCCACCGAAACAAGCTTGCCCGCCTTGGTGCGGGCCGCGGCGTGTTTCGCGGCGGCAACGGTCGCGGTGTCGAAGGGCGCGATCTCGAAGGCGCCGAGCGGTCCGTTCCACACCAGCGTCGCGGCGCGGTCGATCCACTGGTTGATCGCTTCGACGGTCTTGGGGCCGACGTCGAGGATCATGCCGTCGGCGGGCACCTTCTCGATCGCGACGGTCTCGTTCGCGGCGCCTGCCTTGAATTCCTTGGCGACAACGCCGTCGGTCGGCAGGACGATGGCGCAACCGGCCGAAGCCGCTTCCATCATGATCTGCTTCGCGGTCTGGGCGAGGTCATGCTCGGCGAGCGATTTGCCGACATTGGTGCCGCGCGCGGCGAGGAAGGTGTTCGCCATGCCGCCGCCGATGACCAGCGCGTCGACCTTCTTCACGAGGTTCAGCAGCAGGTCGAGCTTGGTCGATATCTTGGCGCCGCCGACGATGGCAATGACCGGTTTCACCGGATTGCCGAGGCCTTTCTCCAGCGCGTCGAGTTCGGCTTCCATGGTGCGGCCCGCGAATGCCGGCAGGTAGTGCGCGAGGCCCTCGGTCGAGGAGTGGGCGCGATGCGCGGCAGAGAAGGCGTCGTTGACAAAAACGTCGCCAAGCTTCGCCAGTTCCTCTGTGAAGGTCTTGTCGTTCTTCTCTTCGCGCTTGTCGAAGCGCGTATTTTCAAGCAGCGCGACGTCGCCGGGCTTCATGGCGAAGACAGCGCCGGCGGCCTTTTCGCCGATCGTGTCGTGGATGAAAGCGACCGGCCGCCCGAGGATACGCGCTGTCTCATCCGCGACCGGGGCCAACGAAAACTCCGGGTCCGGCCCACCCTTCGGGCGACCGAAGTGCGCCAGCAGGATGACCTTGGCCTCCTTGTCGGCCAGTTCCTTGATCGTCGGCACCACGCGCTCGATACGGGTGGCATCGGTGACCTTGCCGTCCGCCATCGGGACATTCAAATCGACGCGCACGAGAATGCGCTTTCCCTTGATGTCGCCGATCGCGTCGAGCGTCTTGAATTTGGCCATGGCGACGGGTCTCCTCGAAATGCGCGCGGACATTACAAAAGAAGGGGTGATATGCAAGCCGCTGACGACGGAATCCCGGCGCGTCAGAACCAAGCCGGCTTCATGTTAAGCGTCGTGTCGTCGAGCCGGTCGAGCAACGCGCGCTGGGCGCGTGTCTTCGGCAGTTCGTGCGCATAGAAATAACGGCAGGCGGCGAGCTTGCCGGACAGAAAGTCCGCGTCGCCGCCATTGCCAAGCTGGCGCGATGCCATTGTCGCCTGCCGCAGCCACATCCAGGCGATGACGACGTGCCCCAGCATGTCGAGGTAGATGGTCGCATTGGCGAGGCCGAGGCGGGGATTTTCGGCGGTCGCCGTCATCAGCTTGCGTGTCGTGGCGATCGTTTCAGACAGATGCTGCGCCAGCATCGCGGCATACCCGTCGAGATTTTCAGCCGTGCTCGCGGTCTGGACGTCGGCCATGATGCGCGCGGCGAGGATTTTCAGCCCCGCGCCGCCGGCCTGGGTCACCTTGCGGCCGAGGATATCCAGTCCCTGAATGCCGTGCGTGCCCTCGTGGATCGGGTTCAGCCTGTTGTCGCGGTAGAACCGCTCGACCGGGTAGTCGCGCGTGTAGCCATAACCGCCGAGCACCTGGATGGCGTGCTTGTTGGCTTCGAGGCAGAATTCCGATGGCCATGATTTGGCGATCGGCGTCAGCAGGTCGAGCAGGAGCTCACTTTCGCGCTTCTTTGCGGCGTCGCTTTCCGTGCGGATCGTATCGACCAGCAAGGCCGAGTAGAGCAGCAGCGCCAGCGCCCCCTCGACGGCAGCCTTCTGTGCCAGCAGCAGGCGGCGGATGTCCGCATGCTCGATGATCGCGACAGGTTTGGTATCCTTGCCGTCCGGATGCCGGCCCTGCGGGCGCTCTTTCGCGTAGGCGAGGGAGGTCTGATAGCCCGCCGCGGCAAGCGCCACCGCACCCATACCGACGCCGATGCGCGCCTCGTTCATCATCTGAAACATGTAGGCGAGGCCCTTGTGCGCCTCGCCGACGAGATAGGCAATTGCAGGCTTCTCTTCGCCGAAGTTCAGCGCTGTGTTGGTCGTGCCGCGATAGCCCATCTTGTGATTGAGGCCTGCCAGCGCCACGCCATTGCGCTCACCGAGCGAACCGTCGGCGTTCACCCGGAACTTCGGCACGATGAAAAGCGAAATGCCTTTGACGCCGGGCGGGCCGCCCGGGATCTTCGCCAGCACCATGTGAACGATGTTTTCGGAGATTTCCTGATCGCCGCCGGAGATCCACATCTTCTGCCCGGTGATGCGATAGCTGCCATCCTCGGCCGGCTCGGCCCGGGTGGTGATGTCGGCGAGCGACGATCCGGCATCCGGCTCGGACAGGCACATCGTGCCGAAGAAGCGCCCCTCGACCATGGGCTTCAGGAAAAGCCGCTTCTGCTCGTCGGTGCCGAAGGCGGCGATCAGGTTTGCGGCTCCGATGGTGAGAAACGGATAGCCGGATGTGCCGACATTCGCGGCGGAGAACATGAAGCCGACCGCGCTGCGCAGCGTCTCTGGCATCTGCGCGCCGCCCCATTCCTCATCGAAGCCGGCGCCGAAGAATCCCGCCTCGCGGTAAATCTTCAGCGCCTCGCCAACGCGCGGGTCCATTTCAACCTTGCCGTCGACGAATTTCGGCTCGTGCAGGTCGAGATCGGCTGCGTGCGGTAAAAAATGCTCGATTGCGATGTGTTCGGCTGTCTCCAGCACCTCTTCCATTGCCGCGCGGTCGTAGTCCGCAAAGCGCGGAAACGCTGAGAGTTTCTCGATATCCAGCATCTCAAAGAGCTGGAATGCGAGATCCCTGCGGTCGATTCTGATCATGGAACCGTTTTTTCCCCCCGGCGTTCGTGTGTTTTAGCCCCGCCCTGTCTCGGCATGAAAGGCCGCTTCGTGGGGAAAAACCGGAATTTCAGTGCGTAATTTTCGGGAGCGTCGCCATGCGGGACGATTCTTTACGGCGCAAAATGATGCGCGCGGCGATGAAAGCCCCCTATCTCACCCGCGATGAGGAAATGAAGCTTGCCAAGCGCTGGAAAAACCGCCGCGACCAGGAAGCGCTTAACAGGATAACCACGGCGCATATGCGTCTGGTCATCGCCATGGCTGCAAAATTCCGCAATTTTGGCCTGCCGATGGGCGATCTGATCCAGGAGGGCCATGTCGGCTTGCTCGAGGCTGCCGCGCGGTTCGAACCGGAACGCGAGGTGCGTTTCTCGACCTATGCGAGCTGGTGGATCCGGGCCTCGATCCAGGATTATATCCTGCGCAACTGGTCGATCGTGCGCGGCGGGACGAGTTCGGCGCAAAAAGCGCTGTTCTTCAACATGCGGCGGCTGCGCGCGCGCCTCGCGCAAGGCCAGCAGCCGCTGTCCAATGCCGACATCTACCGCGAGATCTCGGCGGCGATCGGCGTGTCGGAAAACGACGTGGCGATCATGGATTCCAGGCTGTCAGCGCCGGATACCTCGCTCAACGCGCCGCTGCCGTCCGACAGCGACGTCGCGGCCGACCGCCAGGATTTCCTGGTTTCCGACGCTCCACTGCCGGACGAGATCGCGTTCGAGGTGATCGACATTGAGCGCCGCGCGGGATGGCTGAAACAGGCGCTGCGCGTTCTCAATGAGCGCGAACTCAGGATCATTCGCGAACGACGGCTTACGGACGAAGGCGCCACGCTGGAGTCGCTCGGCGAGACGCTGGGCATCTCCAAGGAGCGCGTGCGCCAGATCGAAAACCGGGCGCTTGAAAAGCTGAAATTGGCGCTGCTCAAGGCCAATCCGGAATTCGCCATCGCGGCGTAGCGGCTGCGGTCATCCTTCGATCTGCTCGCGCAGCATCTCCAGCTCCAGCCATTCCTCTTCCATCGCCGTGAGTTCGGTGCGCGCCTTGTCGAGAGCGGCAGCCGTCGTGCTGAAGGCGGCGGGATCACGCGAGAAGAGCGCGGGGTCGGCGAGTTTCGCTTCGAGTCTGGCGATCGCGGCGTGGGAGGCATCCATGCGCTTCGGCAGGTTTTCGAGCGCGAATTTCTGCTTGTAGGACAGTTTTTGCGCGGCAGCCTTTGGCGCGGACGCGGCTTTGGCCACTGGCTCCGATCTTGCAGCAGGTTCGCCCGAACGGTTGCGCGCGCCGCGATCGTCGAGTTTTTTGCCGCCGCGCTGCGCCAGCATGTCGGCATAGCCGCCGGCATATTCGATCCACCTGCCGCCGGTGTCTGGTGCGATCACGCTGGTGACGGTGCGGTCGAGGAAATCGCGGTCGTGGCTGACAAGCAGCACGGTGCCGGGAAAGCCGGCGACAAGCTCCTGCAGCAGGTCGAGCGTCTCCATGTCGAGATCGTTGGTCGGCTCGTCGAGCACCAAAAGATTCGCCGGGCGCGACAGGAGGCGGGCGAGCAGCAGACGGGCGCGCTCGCCGCCGGACAGTTCGCGCACGGGCGTGCGCGCCTGCTCCGGCTTGAACAAAAAGTCCTTCATGTAGGAGACGACGTGCCGCTCCTCGCCGTTGACGACGACCATCTCGCCGCGGCCATCGGTGAGGAAGTGCGCCAGCGTCTCATCGGGATCAAGTGCGTCGCGCCGCTGGTCGAGCGTGGCGATCTCCAAATTGACGCCGAGCCGCACGGTGCCGGCGTCCGGCGCAAGCTGGCCGGTGAGCATCTTCAGCAGCGTCGTCTTGCCCACGCCGTTAGGGCCGACCAGACCGATGCGGTCGCCGCGCGCGATGCGGGTCGAGAACCCTTTGACGACGGGATCGCCAAAACTTTTCTCGATGTTCTTCGCCTCGATGACGAGCTTGCCTGACTCCTGCGCCTCACTGGCGGTGAGCACAGCCGTGCCCTCGGCGCCCTTGTGCGAGCGGAAGCGCTTGCGCATGTCGTGCAACTCGCCAAGCCGGCGCATGTTGCGCTTGCGCCGCGCAGTGACGCCGTAGCGCAGCCAATGCTCCTCGCGGACGATCTGGCGGCCGAGCTTGTGCTGCTCGCGCTCTTCCTCTTCGAGGATCGTGTCGCGCCATTCCTCGAAATGCGCGAAGCCTCGATCCAGCCGCCGCGTCTGGCCGCGGTCGAGCCAGACTGTGGCGCGGCTGACGCGCTCCAGAAATCGCCGGTCGTGCGATATCAAAACGATGGCCGACCGTGAGCGGGCGAGCTCTTCTTCCAGCCACTCGATGGTTGAGAGGTCGAGATGGTTGGTCGGTTCGTCGAGCAGCAGGATGTCGGGCTCGGGCGCGAGGACGCGGGCGAGGGCTGCGCGCCGCGCCTCACCGCCGGAGAGTTCGGACGGGCGCTCGTCGCCGGATAGGCCGAGTTGCTCCATGAGGTAGGTCGCGCGATGCGGATCGGAGGACGGGCCAAGGCCAGCTTCGACATAGGCGCGGACGGTCTGGTGCGTGCCGAAGTCCGGCTCCTGTGGCAGATACCGCACCGTCGCCGAGGGATGCCGGAAGATCTCGCCGTCCTGCGGCTCGATCAGGCCGCCGGCGATCTTCAGCAGCGTCGATTTGCCGGAGCCGTTGCGGCCGACCAGCGCAATGCGATCTTCCGGCGACACCCACAATTGTGCACCATTGAGCAGCGGCGTGCCGCCGAAGCTCAGTTTGATGTCGTCGAGTTTGAGAAGCGGTGGCGCCAATTCAAGCGTCTTTCGGCAGATGCGGATGCGCGACCAGCAAGGCGCGGCCGCTTTTCAGCGTGACGACGAGATTTTGCGTCACCTCGTTGGAGATGGTGAGCGACGAGCCGAACGGCATCTCGATTGCGTGCAGCGGCCAGCGAGCGCCCTCGACCGACAGGCCCGACAGGTCCGAGAAGCCGAGAATGGAGAACAAAGTGGCGGGCGCATAGTCGAACGCGGTTCGGCCGTTGAGCACCGCGCGCCCTTCCTGGGCGCCGGAGGTCAGCAGCACCGGCGTGCCCTTTTCCGCCAGGCGGATCGCCAGCGCCATGTGCAGGAAGGCATGATCGGCGCGCGCGCCACCGAAGGCTCCCACCAGAACGAGTTCGCTAGCGCCGCGCGAAAAAGCTTCGTCGATGGCGAGTTCGCCGTCGGTCTTGTCCTTGCCCGCGGGAAAAATTTCGCGCGGGATGTCGGGCCACTCGGCGGCGAGGTCATCGGACACGGAATCGAAATCGCCGACCCAAAGCTCCGGCGTCAGGCCGAGCGCTTTGGCGTGGCGGATGCCGGAATCGGCGGCGATGACGCGGCTTCCCGCCACCTGCCGTTCGACGGCAGGGGTCGGCACAAGGTCTCCGCCGAGCAGGATGGTGAAACGGCTCATGGGCGCGCCTCTACACGGGCTCCGCCAAAAACGGAAGGCAGCCATGCGCCGCGCCTGGGCGAAGACCGATTGCCGGCGAATGAAAACCGCTCTAGATATCGTCCCGCTCTAACGGGGTGCCGGCTCGACCGGCTGAGAGGCAGCAAGCCAACCCGCTGAACCTGATCCGGTTTGTACCGGCGGAGGGATTAGATGCTCCGGATGGTCCGGCGCTTTTTCCCTTCAACCCGAACGAAGGAGGCGCCGATGCGCAAAAAATTTGTTTCCTTGATCACCGTCGCCCTTGCCGCTGCCGCCTCCCCGGCGGCCGCGCAGGAGAAGCTCACCGTCTACACCTATGAAAGCTTCACCGCCGAATGGGGACCCGGCCCGGTGGTCGAAAAGGCGTTCGAGGCCGAATGCGGCTGCGATCTCGAATTCATCTCGGTGGCGGACGGCGTCGCGCTGCTCAACCGCGTCAAGCTGGAGGGCGCCGGCACCAAGGCCGACATCGTGCTGGGGCTCGATACCAATCTGACGGCGGAAGCGAAGGACACCGGCCTGTTCGCGCCACACGGTATCGACCTTGGCAATGTCTCGGTGCCTGGCGGCTGGACGGACGACATTTTCGTGCCGTTCGACTACGGCTATTTCGCCGTCATCTATGACAGCGAGCGCGTCAAGAACCCGCCAAAGAGCCTGAAGGAACTGGTCGAAGGCGATGCGGCGCAGAAGATCGCGATCCAGGATCCGCGCACGTCGACGCCGGGCCTTGGCCTGCTGCTCTGGGTGAAAGCCGTCTATGGCGACAAGGCGTCCCTGGCGTGGGGCGAGCTGAAGGACCGCGTGCTGACCGTCACGCCGGGCTGGAGCGAGTCCTACGGGCTGTTCACCAGCGGCGAAGCGGAGATGGTGCTCTCCTATACGACGTCGCCGGCCTACCACATGATTTCGGAAGACACCGACCGCTATCAGGCAGCGGCCTTCGAGGAAGGGCACTATCTGCAGGTCGAGGTCGCGGGCATTACGACGACGGGTGCGAAGAATCCGCTCGCGGCGAAGTTCCTCGCCTTCATGACCGGACCAAAGTTTCAGGACGCGATCCCCGAGACGAACTGGATGTTCCCGGCCGGCAAGATGGATAAGCCGCTCAACCCGGCGTTCGACAAGCTCGTGAAGCCGGCGAAGACGCTTGTGTTCTCGCCGGAAGAGGTCGCGGCAAATCGCAAGGCGTGGGTGGACGAGTGGTTGGGCGTGATGAGCAGGTGATGCGCGCGCCTGCTGGCATCGCGCTCGCCTTCATCGGGCTGCTCATCGGCGGTGCATTCGTCGGCCTGCTCGTGGAGGGCGCGAAGAATCCGGCGACGGCTTTCGCGGCCTTCGATCCGTATCTCCTGCGCATTGCGGCCTTCACGCTGTGGCAGGCGGGGCTGTCGACGCTGCTCTCTGTCGTCCCGGCGATCTTCGTCGCGCGGGCGCTTTCGCGGCATCCGGCCTTTCCGGGTCGGGCGTTGATCATCCGCCTCTTCTCGCTGCCGCTGGCGATCCCGGCGATTGTCGCAGCACTCGGTGTGCTGGCGCTCTACGGCCGCGTCGGGTTCCTCGCGCCGGTCTTCACCTGGATGTCCGGTGGCGACTGGCCCGGCATCTACGGCCTGTCCGGTATCCTCGTCGCGCATGTCTTCTTCAACCTGCCGCTGGCGACGCGGCTGCTGCTCGAGGCGCTGGACACCGTGCCCGACGATCAATGGCGGCTGGCGAGCCAACTCGGCATGGGCGCGCGGCCATCCTTCCGCCTGATCGAATGGCCGGCGATCCGGGCGGCCATACCCGGCGCGGCTGGGCTGGTCTTCATGCTCTGCGTCACGTCCTTCACCATCGTGCTGATGCTTGGCGGCGGACCAAGCGCGACGACGATCGAGGTGGCGATCTACCAGGCGCTGCGCTTCGACTTCGATCCGGCCCGCGCGGTGGCGCTGACGCTCGCGCAAATCGCGCTCACCGTCGCGATTGTTTTCCTGCTGACAAAACTCGGCGCCGACCCGGCGCGGGATGCCAACATCGGTGTCTCGCGGCGGCGCTACACGAGCATCGGCGCCGGCGAAGCCGGCTTCAATCTGGTGCTGATAGCGCTCGCCACGCTGTTCGTCGGCGGGCCGATCCTGGCGACGATCCTCGCCGGGCTCGACGCCGACCTGTCACGCCTCGCCGGCGAAGCGACCGTGCAGCGGGCGGTGCTCACCAGCATCGTGCTCGCGGTGTCATCAGCGCTGCTTTCCGTGGCGCTGACGCTTGCACTGGTCCTTGCCCGCGGTTCGTCGGCGAGCGGCCGAAATCGCGCGCGGCGCTCTCTGTTCGACTATCTGGCGGACACCGGCGCCGGCTTCGTGCTGGTCGTGCCGCCCATCGTGATCGGGGCAGGGTGGTTCATCCTGCTGCGCAATTTCACCGACGTGTTCCTGCTTGCGCCTTTTATGGTCGTAACGGTCAATGCAGTGATGGCGATGCCGTTCGTGGTGCGGGCGATACGCCCCGCCCATGATGTCGCGCGGGCGCGGCACGAGCGGCTCGTCGCGCAACTCGGCATCACCGGCTGGAGCCGTTTCCGGCTGATCGACTTTCCACCGCTGAAGCGGTCGCTCACGACCGGGCTCGCCTTCGCCACGGCGCTATCGCTCGGCGATCTCGGCGTCATCGCTTTGTTCGGATCGGACATGGTGCAGACGCTGCCCTACCTGCTCCTGCAGCGCATGGGCAGCTATCGGACCGCGGACGCTGCCGGATTGGCGCTGTTCCTCGGCCTGCTCTGCCTCGCGCTTGCATTTTTCGCCGAACGGATCGGCAAGGAGCCAGACAATGTCCGCTAGCGCGTCGGTCCGGCTGGACAATGCCGCCTTCACCTATGGCGAGACGGCGATGCTGTTCGACGTCGGCTTCGAGGCCGACGTCATCACGGCGATCATGGGACCGAGCGGATCGGGCAAATCGACACTGCTCAATCTGGTGGCCGGCTTCGAGTTTCCGTCAGCAGGGCGCGTGCTGATCGGCGACATGGACGTGACGAGAGAACCGCCGGCAGTTCGTCCGGTTTCCATGATCTTCCAGGAGAACAATCTTTTCGCGCATCTCGACGTGGCGAAGAATGTCGGTCTCGGCATTTCGCCCTCGCTGAAGCTCACGGCTGCGGATCGCCAGCGCATCGCGGATGCGCTCGCCCGCACCGGCCTTGCCGGCAAGGAAAGACGGCTGCCGCGCGAGCTTTCCGGTGGCGAGCGTCAGCGCGTGGCGCTGGCGCGGGCGGTTGTGCGCGACCGACCGGTTCTGCTGCTGGACGAACCGTTCGCGTCGCTTGGACCGGCCCTGCGGGACGACATGATCGACCTGCTGGTCGAGGTGCAGGCGGAAAGAGGCATGACCGTGCTTTTCGTGACACACCAGCCGGAAGACGCCAGACGCGCCGCAAAACAGCTCGTTTTCATCGAGGATGGGCGGGTTGCCGCTGCCGGCGAGGCCGAAAAAATGTTCGGCGAGACTGGTCACGACCGCTTCAAAGCCTATCTGGGGATGGAGCCGATCACCCGCTGATCACGTCAATTTGCCCGGAAGCGGTCATAATTCACTGCGACAAGCGAGGCGCGGGATTTCCATGGTTCTTGTAACGGCATCCGGATTGTGGCTAGGTCCGCGCAATATTGGTCCGGCATGAACGGTGCTTTGGCCCCGAACTATGGAAGGATGACGTTCTGCCGCCCCGCCTGAGCGATAGCAACGACTCCAAGCTCCTTGCGCGCCATCGGCTGCGCGTGGCGCTGTCGGCTGGGCTGATGGCGCTGCTGTCCGGCTGCCAGCTATTTTCCGCCACGGACATCAAGGAATCGGCCTTCCAGCCGTCCAACAATCCCGTGACGGTCGACAATGTCTCGCGCAACGACCGCATGGCCAAGCTCGCCGCGCAGCAGCATCCGCGCATCCTCGCCACCTATGGCGGCGAATATTCGGACCCGAAACTCGAGCGCATGGTCGCGAAGGTCGTCGGCAAGCTGACGCTTGTCTCCGGCAACCCGTCCCAGACCTATCGCATCACCATACTGAATTCGCCGAACGTCAACGCGTTCGCGCTGCCCGGCGGCTATCTCTATGTGACGCGCGGCCTGCTGGCGCTCGCCAACGATTCCGCCGAACTGGCCGCCGTCATTGCGCATGAGATGTCGCATGTGACGGCCGACCACGGCGTCGAGCGGCAGAAGATGGAAGCGGAAGAGGTGCTCGCCGCGCGCGTCGTCTCAGACGTGCTGAAGGGATCGGCGCAGGGCAACCAGGCGCTGGTGCGCGGCAAGCTCAGGCTTGCGCAGTTCTCGCGCAACCAGGAGCTCGAGGCGGACGCGATCGGCATTCGCGCGTCCGGCCAGGCGGGGTTCGATCCGTTCGCCGCGTCGCGCTTCCTGCAGTCCATGGCGTCGTACAGCGATTTCCGTTCCGTCACTGGCGCGCAGGATGCGAGCCTCGACTTCCTCGCAAGCCATCCCAATGCGCCGCAGCGCATCGAGCTGGCGCTCCGCCACGCGCGCCAGTTCGGCGCGCCAGGCATCGGCACGCTCGACCGCAACTCCTTCCTCGACGGGGTCGACGGGCTTCTGTTCGGCGACACGCCGGAGGAAGGGTATGTGCGCGGCACGACCTTCCTGCACCCAAAACTCGGCGTCTCTTTCACCGTGCCGACCGGCTTTGTCATCGACAATTCGGCGGAAGCGGTGACGGCATCCGGTCCCGGCGACATCGCCGTGCGTTTCGACGGCGTGGCGCTCAGCAAGAGCACCAGCCTGACCGACTACATCAAGAGCGGCTGGGTCGCGGGTCTTGACGAAGCGACCATCCGCCCGGTCACGATCAACGGCAACGACGCGGCAACCGCCCGGGCGAGGGCGGAAGGCTGGCAGTTCGACATCACCGTGGTGCGCGCCGGCGAGCAGGTCTACCGGCTGCTGACCGCGGCACCGCTGTCGAGCAGCAATCTGGATGCAGTGGCGGGCGCTGTCGGCGGCAGCTTCCGCATCCTGACCGACGCCGAGAAGGCGAACCTGAAGCCGCTTCGCATCCGCGTCGTGACGGTGAAGGCCGGCGAGAACATCGGCACGCTGGCGTCGCGCATGGTTGGCGTCGACCGCAAGGTGGAGCTTTTCCGCCTGCTCAACGCGATGCCGCCCGGCGGCAACGTCTCGACCGGCGACCGCGTGAAGATCATCACGGATCGTTAGGTCGGCTGCTCCGTCTTCGCCGCGATCTTCGTGGCCAAATCTTCCATGCGTTCCGCAAGGCTGCCGAGCGCGCCGGTCAGCGCCGCGTCGTTCTTGTCGGCTTTGGTAAGCGCATCGTCACGGGTCTTCCGGAGCGTGGAGATTTCCCCCTCCATGCCCTTCACGCGCTTCTGAAGCTCTGACAGTTCGTCCATGACCATGATGCCGGCCATGACGGTAAGCCGCTGGTCGCCGATCTCGCCGAAGGAATCCTTCAGGTGACCGACATAGCGGTCGAACCGCTGGGCAAGGTCGATCAAATGTTCTTCCTGCCCTTCGTCGCAAGCCATGCGATACTGCTTGTCGTCGATCGTTACCGTCACTTGCGCCATTACTGATCCTATCGAGACCCGCCCGGGTTGCGCCCGAATTGCTCTAACGGTCGAGCACCGCGCGGATCGTCTCCATGGCGGCTACCAGCCTTCGGGAGACTTCCTTGTTCGCCTCTTCCAGCCGTTCGGCCCGCGATTCGGAATTGTCGAGTTCCTGCGCCAGACGAGCGCGGTCGGCGTTCATGCGCTGGACCTCGGCCTCGGCTTCCAGATAGTTCTGGTCATGGTCGGCTCGCGTGGCGACCGCTGTCTCCAGCGTCTCGATCGCCTTGCCGAGCCGGCCAATGACTTCCCTCAAAGTCACTTCACCGGTCATGGCTTACTGTGGCTCCCTCTCAAGCCCCCGCGCCGAATCGTACGCCTTCCTAACGCCTTACGGCTGAAACATTAGGCAGCACGTAAATAAAGCGTCAATCGCGCCGCCGTCACTGTCCCCGGCATTCGCCAAAGAGTGTTTTCCACCGGAATTCGCCGCTTTCACGGCAAAGTGCCGCTTTGTTGACTCGCCGACACCCTCTGCTATGTGTCCCACCCGTCTCCGGGGGCGGAGGCTCCGCTGACCTTTCCGAGACCTGCGAGCGAGCATGAGCAACTCCGAAAAACACGACCGGATGGCCAATGCCATTCGTTTCCTCTCCGCCGACGCCGTCGAGAAGGCCAATTCGGGCCACCCCGGCCTGCCGATGGGCGCGGCCGACATCGCGACCGTGCTCTTCACGAAATTCATGAAGCATGACCCGCACCAGCCGCATTGGGCCGACCGTGACCGGTTCGTGCTGTCGGCCGGCCACGGCTCGATGCTGCTCTATTCGCTGCTTTACCTGACCGGTTACGAAGACATCACGATCGACGAGATCAAGAACTTCCGACAACTCGGCTCGAAGACCGCCGGCCATCCGGAATACGGCCATGCCGCGGGCATCGAAACGACCACCGGCCCGCTCGGCCAGGGGCTCGCCAACTCGGTCGGCATGGCGCTCGCCGAGCGCATCATGAACGCGACCTTCGGCGACGCGCTGGTCGATCATTACACCTATGTGCTGGCCGGCGACGGCTGCCTGATGGAAGGCATCAGCCAGGAGGCGCTTTCGCTTGCCGGGCACCTGAAGCTCAACAAACTGATCGTCTTCTGGGACGACAACAACATCTCGATCGACGGTCCGGTCTCGCTTGCGGATTCCACCGACCAGTGCGCGCGGTTCGCCGCGAGCGGCTGGAACACGATGCGCATCGACGGGCACGACGCCGAGGCGATCGAGCAGGCGATCGAGGCGGCGCGCCGCTCCGACAGACCGACGCTCATCGCCGCGAAGACCACGATCGGATTTGGCGCCCCGACGCGCGCCGGCACCAACAAGGCGCATGGTTCGCCGCTCGGCGCCGAAGAGATCGCCGGCGCCCGCAAGGCGCTCGGCTGGACCGCGGCTCCGTTCGAAGTGCCGTCGGACATTCTGGATGCCTGGCGTCTCACAGGCCTGTCTTCCGCCAAGAAGCGCGTCGAGTGGGAGAAGCGCCTCGCGGCCGCCGACACGGATCTGCGCGGCGAATTCGAACGCCGCATGCGCGGCGAATTGCCGGGCAATTTCGAGACGGCGATCACCGAATACAAGAAGAAGCTCGCGACCGACAAACCGAAGGTCGCGACGCGTAAATCATCGGAGATGGCGCTGGAGGTGATCAACGGCGTGCTGCCCGAGACGATCGGCGGCTCGGCGGACCTGACCGGCTCCAACAACACCAAGACCAGCCAGACGCAGCCGATCAAGGCGGGAGCCTACGGCAACCGCTACGTCTATTTCGGCATTCGCGAGCACGGCATGGCGGCGGCCATCAACGGCATGGCGCTGCATGGCGGCATCATCCCGTATGGCGGCACGTTCCTGGTCTTCTCCGACTATGCGCGCCCGGCGATGCGGCTCGCCTCGCTGATGGGCATCCGCTCGATCTTCGTCATGACGCACGATTCGATCGGCCTTGGTGAAGACGGTCCGACGCACCAGCCCGTGGAGCAGGTTGCCGCCTTGCGCGCGATCCCCAACCACAAGGTGTTCCGTCCCGCCGACGCGGTCGAAACCCTCGAGTGCTGGCAGCTTGCGCTGGAATCGATCAAGTCGCCGTCGACGCTGGCGCTCACCCGCCAGAACCTGCCGGCTTTGCGCACCGATCATGTCGAGGAGAACCTCTGCGCCTACGGCGCCTACGAACTCGCAACGGCGAGCGGCGATGCAGTCGTCACCATCTTCGCCACCGGCTCCGAGGTCGAGATCGCGCTTGCCGCGAAGAAGTCGCTCGACCAGCACGGCCATCCGACCCGCGTCATCTCCGTACCCTGCATGGAGCTCTTCGAGGCACAGAGCGGCGAGTACAAGGCTGCCATCCTCGGCACGTCGCGGATCAAGGTCGCCATCGAGGCGGGCGTGCGCCAGGGCTGGGATCGCTTCATCGGCACCGACGGCGTCTTTGTCGGCATGACCGGCTTCGGCGCGAGCGGCAAGTACGAGGACCTCTACAAGCATTTCGGCATCACCGCCGAGGCTACCGTGAAGGCCGTCGAGGCGCGGCTGCACAAGAAGTAGTCGCCACCTTAACCAAGTGGCAATGGCGCATGGCTAGCCTCTCCGGCAAACGGAGAGCGGCTATGATCGGGCGGGTGTTCGGCAAGCGGCAGCAGGACAGCGGCGGCAATGACGGGCTGACCCGGGCCGAGATCGACTATATTGGCGGCCGCCTGACGGCGCTGACGAATCCTGGATCGTACGAGAGCCGGAACGAGATCGCCTTTGCGACCGTCGTCGATCATTTACTGAAAGATCAGGGACATTACACGGAGAGCCGCCCCGACTTCCGCGCCTTCCCTCCACACCTCCAGACGCAGCTTGCCCAGATTCACAAAGTCTTTTTCGGCGGTCCGTCCGAGGCGGCGGAAGCGACCGCCGCACTGGGGCCGGTCTGGGGCGCCATTGCAAACAGCATCAAAAGCAAAGTCACCGATGCACGCGCTTCGGAAAAAGCCGCCGAGCAAGCAGCAGCGAATTCGGCGATGGATATTGCCAGGTCGCAGATCGATCTCGTCGAGCTGATCGGCGGCCCGCGCAATCGCGCATTCCGCGTGAAGCTGCTGGACTGGCTAAAGGCCCAGCCGGCGGATCCTGATCTGTGGCACGATCTTGCGACCAATTCCGACCCTGACGGCATGGATGACATCTTCGAATGGATCGTCGGACAGCCGGCATGCGACGCGTCGACAGCGGCTTTCATTTTCCATGCGATGAACGCGTTCGAGCTCCTCGCCTTTGCAGACGAAAGCGCTGCCGGCATGTATGCCAGCCGCTTTCGGGCCTGCGCGACGATTACCCGCCGCTGGCGCGAGGGGTCGTTCCCAACGGCGCGTTTTTCATTTCAATCGGAGGGATATGAGGAGTCGCTCGACACTTATCGCGAGCAGGCGGACGAAGCGGAAGCGAAGTTCGGCGCGGCGCCGTTCGATATCCCGACGGGGCTCTTCGAGTTTCGCACGGGGGAACGGACGCGGTCCCGATATTTCTTCAGCGACCATATGAGCAAGGCGCAATACCTGCAGATGCTCGAGAAGCGGACCGCCCGAAACTGACCGTCCGGTTTCGCGGCCGCTATCTCCACCCGAAATGCCCTCGTGACAAAAGCCAAGGGAAAGCCGCGGCTGGCCCAATGCCAGCGCGGACTTAATCGATTTAGATTTTTCTGCGGCGCGACTGGATTCTTTGTCCGGTGGCCGCTATGAAGCGGTGCCGAATAAAGGGCGCTCCTCGTGCCCGCCCCGCTCCCAGGAGAAAGAAAATGCCCGTCAGAGTCGCCGTCAACGGATTTGGCCGCATCGGCCGCAACATTGTGCGCGCAATCTATGAATCCGGCCGCAAGGATATCGATGTGGTCGCGGTCAACGACCTCGGCCCGGTCGAGACCAATGCGCATCTGCTGCGCTTCGACTCCGTTCACGGCAGGTTCCCGCGCGAGGTGAAGGTCGAGGGCGACTCGATCAATATCGGCACCGACAAGTTCAAGGTCACCGCGATCAAGGATCCGTCGCAACTGCCGTGGAAAGAGCTCGGCGTCGACATCGCGCTGGAGTGCACTGGAATCTTCACCTCAAAGGAGAAAGCTTCGGCGCACTTGACCGCCGGCGCCAAGCGTGTGCTGGTTTCCGCCCCTGCCGACGGCGCCGACCTGACGGTGGTCTATGGGATCAATCACGACAAGATCACCAAGGACCACATGGTCGTCTCCAATGCGTCGTGCACGACGAACTGCCTGGCACCGGTCGCCGCGGTGCTGCACGACACGGTCGGCATCGAGAAGGGAATGATGACCACCATCCATTCCTACACCGGCGACCAGCCGACCCTCGATACCATGCACAAGGATCTCTATCGCGGCCGCGCGACCGCGCTGTCGCAGATCCCGACCTCGACCGGCGCCGCCAAGGCCATCGGCCTCGTCCTGCCGGCGCTGAAGGGCAAGCTCGACGGCGTGTCGGTGCGCGTGCCGACGCCGAACGTCTCGCTGGTCGACCTGAAGTTCGTCGCCTCGCGCAATACCACGGCGGAGGAGATCAACGACGCGTTGATCAAGGCGTCCAAGGGCCATCTGAAGGGCGTGCTCGCAACCACCATTCACCCGAACGTGTCGATCGACTTCAACCACGATCCGCATTCCTCGACGATCGCGCTCGACCAGACCAAGGTCATGGACGGCAATTTCGTGTCGGTCCTCTCCTGGTACGACAATGAATGGGGCTTCTCGAACCGCATGAGCGATACGGCGGTGGCGTTCGGCAAGACGATCGGCTGAACCAACCGCATTGGAATCGGAACGCCCGGGCATCGTCCCGGGCGTTTTCTTTTATGCCACAGCCTATCCCGTTTTGAATTCCAAGCATTTGCTTGCATCTCGCCATTTCTTCGCCGCACTGTGCCGTGAGGCAGGATTCGGGGAAGGAAGGAGAGGGATAAGGCTGGATGGGGCAGACGATCTACCTCGTAACGCTGATCGCGACGGCGCTCGTCGTCGTCGCCGCGTTTTCGAGCCTGATCGCTTTCCGTTTTGGCGCTCCCTTGCTGCTCCTCTTCCTGGGCATCGGCCTCGCCGCCGGCGTCGACGGTCTCGGCCTCGACTTCGACAATGCGCAGGCCGCCTATTTCATCGGCGCGTTGGCGCTGGCCGTCATCCTCTTCGATTCCGGTTTCGGCACGCCGGTTTCCGAACTCCGGCATGCGGCGCTCCCGGCATTGTCGCTCGCGACGATCGGCGTGGCCTTGACGACGCTCGTTTTTGGCGTCGCGACCTTCTACCTCACAGAATTGAGCTGGCTGGAATCCTTCGTCCTCGGGGCCGCCGTCGCCTCAACCGACGCGGCCGCGGTCTTCTTCCTCATTCGCGCCGGCAATCTGCAATTGCGCGATCGCGTGCGCGCCACGCTGGAAATCGAGTCCGGCGCCAATGACCCGATCGCCATCTTCCTGACTCTCACACTGGTCGAACTGATCGCGATTGGAGCGGACCCCGCGGCCGAGGTTCTGATCACCGATCTTGTCATCGGCTTTGTCGAGCACATGGTGCTGGGCGCGATTGTCGGCTGGCTGGGCGGCCTCGCCATTGTGCGCCTGGTCGGACGCCTGCACCTCGATGCAGGCCTGCTCCCGATCTTTGTCCTGACGCTGTCGCTGCTCGTCTTTGCGCTCGGCGGCGCGATTGGCGGTTCCGGTTTCCTCGCCGTCTACCTGGCCGGCCTGATCGCGGGCAATTCGAACCTGCGCTCGACCGCGCAACTGAAGCGCTTTCAGGACGGGGTGTCATGGCTGGCGCAGATCATCATGTTCCTGGTGCTCGGACTGTTCGCGACACCCTCGCAGTTCGGCGCAATCCTGCCCGCGGCGCTGGCGCTCGGACTATTCCTGATTTTCGTTGCGCGACCGGTCGCCGTGTGGCTCTGCCTCATCCCGTTTCGCTTTCCGCGTACAGAGACGGCCTTCATCTCGTGGGTCGGCTTGCGCGGCGCGGTCTCCATCCTGCTCGCCATCACGCCGATCCTCGGCGGGCTGGCGAACGGCCGCGATATCTTCAACATGGCCTTCATCATCGTGCTCGTGTCGCTGGTGGTGCAGGGGTGGACCGTCGGTCCGCTGGCGCGCCGCCTCGGCCTGATCGTGCCATCGCGTATTGGCCCGCTGGAGAAGGTCGAGCTGGAGCTTCCCGGCTCTGCGCATCACGAATTGCTGTCGTACACGATCGTCGCCGGCAGTCCGGTGGCGCGCGGCGAACGCATCCCACGCTGGGCGCGTCCGTCGCTGGTCGTGCGCGGCGGCCGGTCCTTCAAGTTTCAGGAGGCAGGCCGGCTGATCGCCGGCGACCACGTCTATATCTTCGTCTCGGACAAATATCCGAAACTGCTCGACCGACTGTTCGCCAGCCGCACCGATGTCGATCCTGAAGATGCCGATTTCTTCGGCGCATTCCCGGTCGACCCGTCACATCTGGTGGCGGAGCTCGAGGCGAACTATGGCCCCGGCGTCGCCGACAAGGACAGCAAGCTCACGATCGGCCAGCTTGTGCGTGAAAGGCTTGGCGGACGCGCAGAGTATGCGGACCGCGTCACGCTCGGCCCGCTCGAGCTCATTGTCCGCGACGTTGACGATGATGGGCGGCCGATCGAACTCGGCCTCTCCTTCGAACCGGCAGCCCAGCGGCCGCAGATTCCGTTTTTTCTCAGCGCGGGAGAGTTGAAGGATCAGGCGGCAGCGCTGCTTCGCAAATGGCTCAGCGCGCCGCGCGCCACGACCCGGCCGCCCACAGCAACCAAGGACGATGCGCGGCCGCAGGGCTAGGCTAGAGATAAGACGTCACCGCCGGTTCCGCTTCCCAGCGATCGTGCCGGCCATCCTCAAAGAAGACTGGGATCGCGGCCAGTTCTTCCGGCGATACGTCATCGAGCGCCAGCACGTTGATCGCCACGAACGCTCCTGTCTCCGGCAGTTCGCCTGTGCCGAAAACCTTCACGCCGCAGGTCCGGCAGAAGCGGTGATGGATGTTGCCGCCGCCGAACGTGTATTCGGCGATATGATGCTCGCTGCCGGTCAGGCGGAACGCACCAGCCGGCACCACGGCCTTCCAGAAGCGCGCCTTCGAACACATCGAGCAATTGCAGCGGCTGGTTGGCTCGTCGAGGTCGAGCGTGACGTCGAACGTCACCGCCCCGCAGTGGCAACTTCCATGATGGTCTTTCTTCATGTCCCGCTTTCCTTGCTTCGAATCCGGTTCCGGTTCACTCGCCGATCGCCGCGTAGGCCTGCGTCCAGAAGTCGACGAAGTGTCTTGGCGCGCTGGGCGAATCCATCATGCGCTGGGTCATCAGTACGCCGGCGAATTCCTCTTTCGGATCGGCATAGGCCGACGTGCCGAAGCCGCCATCCCAGCCGAACCGGCCCGGGTTGATGTAGACATCGACCTTCCTGGTCGCGACCGACATGCCGAGACCCCAGCCGCCGCCGTCCGGGAAGAAGAATGGATTGGCGGCCTTCTGCGCGTCGCTGATCAGGTCCGTGGTCATGAACTCGACAGTGTTGCGCGACAGCAGCCGCTTGCCCTCGATCTCGCCCTTGCCGAGCATCATGCGCTGGAAGGCGAGGTAGTCGTCCACGGTCGAGACGAGCCCGCCGCCGCCCGCCTCGAATGCCGGTGGCGTGCGAAAGCCGGCGCCGCCAGACGGATCGAACTCGCTGAATGTTCCCGTCGCGGGATCGCGGGTGTAGCAGGTCGGCATCCGATCCTGCTTGTCCTTCGGCACGTAGAAGGCGGTATCCTTCATGCCGAGCGGTTCGAAGATTCGCCCATTCAGGAAATCGCCAAAACTCCTGCCGGCCGCGCGCGACACCAGCACGCCGGCGATGTCGAGCCCCGTGTGATAAAGCCAGCCTTCGCCCGGCTGATGCACGAGCGGCAGGCTGCCGATGCGGCGCATGAACTCGTCCTGATTGCCGGCGTGGAACATGACTGGTCCGGGCGCAAACCCTGCTTCCGCGATCGCGTGCTGAATCGGATGTTTTGCCGGCCACACCATGATGGCGCCCAACCCCAGACGCAGCGTCAGCAGATCGCGCAGCGTGATCGGCCGGTTGGCCGGCACCGTGTCGTCGACGGGACCTTCGAGCGATCTCAGCACTTTGCGGTTCGCCAGTTCGGGCAGGAACCGATCGACCGGATCGTCCATCTGCAGCACACCGTCCTCGACCAGCATCATCGCCGCGGCAGCCGTGACCGGCTTGGTGATGGAGGCGACACGGAAGATCGTGTCACGCGCCATCCTGGTGCCTTCGCCGTTCAGCCGAAATGTTCCTATCGCGCCGGTGATCGTCTCGCCGCGGCGATGGATCGCCCAGACCGCACCCGGAATGTCGCCGTTCGTGACGTGCTTCTCCATCACGCGCTGCATGCGCGTGAGCCCGGTTTCGGAAAATCCGCCTGCGGTCATTTCGGCCTCCGCCTTTCGCGTTCCGCCGCCCGGCCGGAGATGATCGGCTTGTTTTCCACCGGCACATTCTTGAAATAGGGCTCTGCCTCTTTCAGCACGCGGGCGTAAGCGGGCCGCGCCATCAGCCGCTCGAGATAGTCGGCGAGCCAGACATGCTCCGGCGCAAATGGAACGACGGTGTCGGCGTAAAACAGCGCGGGTGCTGCCGAGCAGTCGGCAAGTGTAAAGGTGTCGCGGACGATCCAGGTGCGTCCGGCAAAGCTCTTCTCGAGAAAATCATAGGATTGGCGCAGTTGCGCCTTCGCCTGTTCGACGCCTTCAAGATCGTTTCGGCCGGTCGGGCGAAGATTGTCGGTGACGATCTTCTGCATCGGCTCGTGCACGTAGGAATCGAACACGCTGTCCCACATGCGTATCTGCCAGACGAGATCGGCGTCTTCCGAAACGAAGCGGATCTTTCCGGGATAGTGTCGGTCGAGATATTCGACGACCGCGCTTGTCTCGGCGACGAGCTGTCCGCGCGCCGTATCTTCCAGCACCGGCATTTTCGCCATCGGCCAGAGCGTACGGAAAGCGGCCGCGGAGTCCGGATCGCCGAAATCAATGAGCACCGGCTCGAACGGAATCTCTTTCTCGTAGAGCGCGATCAGCGCCTTGTGGCAGAATGAGGCGAGGGGATGGAAATGGAAACGCAGTGTCATCGCTTCCTCGCCTAATCCAAAATCACGCCGCCACTGAGATTGATGACCGCGCCGGTCATCGATCCCATCGTGCTCGACGCCGCGAAGACGGCGGCCTGCGCGACCTCGTCGAGCGTCGGCAGCCGCTTGATCAACGTCGTCTGCGCCGCGCCTTCGAGCATTTCCGTAACGGTGATGCCTGCCTCTTTCGCCGCCGGCTCGAAGACGTCGCGCGAATGCGAGCCTGCCGCAGCAGCCTGGGGAATCGCGTGCGGGCGGATGCAGACAGCGCGGATGCCGGCCGCGCCGAGCTCGGCGGCCAGAAGGCGCGTCATCGCTTCCGTCGCCGCGCAGGACACGCCGTAACCGAAGAAGCCGGTGCCCGCCATTTTCGATCCGGGCGTCGACAGCATCATGATGACGCCGCCCGGCTTCATGTGGCGCGCCGCCGCCTGTGCGGTGATGAAGTAGGTTCGCGCATAGGCCGTCACCGGATAGAGGAAGTCGGCGGCCGTGAGGCTGGTGAACGGCACGCCCTGAACATGCGCGAGCCCGACAGCGTTGAAGGCGATGTCGATGCTGCCGGTCTTGGCCGCGACGTTCGCGGCATGGGCAGTGACGGCCTCTTCATCCAACGCATCGACGGTAGCCCATTCCGCGCTGCCTCCGGCGTTGCGAATGCCGGCACTTGTCTTTTCGAGCCTGGCTTGCGACCGGCCGGCCAGGAAGACATTTGCGCCGGCTTGCGCGAAGGCGCGCGCGACCGTGCTCCCGATCGCGCCGCCGCCGCCATATACGATTGCGGTCCTGTCCTTGAGCACCATATTCTTCATCCCTCTGCTGTCCGGTATCGTCGCCTATGCGCGCCGCTCGTCGATGCTCCAGGCGCCTGGTCCCGCAAAGAAGAGGTGCAGGAAGATGAAGCAGTAGAGGATCGCGCCGACGCCCATATTGTTCGCCGGCCAGGGGTTCGACGGGAAGTGGAATCCCCAATAGGCGACCGCCATGAAACCGCAGAGAATGAAAGCAGTTGGGCGCGTCAGAAATCCGACGAGGATCAACGCGCCGCCGACGAGTTCGAGGATGCCGGCGATCATCATCAGTGTGTCGATCTCCGCCAGCTCCGGGTAGATCGACGCGGGGATGTTGAACAGCACTACCATGCCCGCGTGCACGAACAGCAGACCGGTGACGATGCGCAGCACGGCAAGCGACTGCGCCGAATAAGCTCCAAGACGTTCGAACATGGTCTCCTCCTACTTCGCTGTGTGGTTTTCGATTTCGGAAACGATCAGATCCCAGTGGCCGGGGTGAATCTCATGGCCGCCGCCTTCGAGCCTGACCATCCTGCTGGCGGTGACCGCCTCGGCGAGCGCCTCGCCATGCTCGACTGGAAAGAGCGGGTCAGCCGTACCATGGATCACCAGCAGCGGCAGTTGCAGGTTGCGCACATCGAGCGGCACGCCTCCGCCGACCAGCATGAAGTGGTTGGTGATACTGGCATAAATCCTTGCACGGGCCGCGTCTTTTTCGACCAGCGCCCGTGCTGCCGAGGCATCGTACGGAAATGCGGTTCCGGCGATCGCGCGCGTGTCCTTGATGACGTATTCGACGATCTGTGCGGTGTCCGACCAGTCGACCTTTTCGCCCTCGGCCGAATGCGCCTGATAAGCCTCCGTCATGCCGGGCAGGTCTGACGTATCGACGCCGACCGGCGAGCTGCTGATGACGGTCACAGACAGCACGCGTCCGGGATGCCGCAGCGCGACGCGCTGCGCAAGCATGCCGCCCATCGACACGCCGACAATGTGCGCCTTCTTGATGCCGTAACCGTCGAGCACGCGCGCCGCGTCATCCGTCATGTCGTCGAACGTGTAGTCGGGCTTGCCCGGCTCGCAGGTGGTCGAGCGACCGGTGTCGCGATTGTCGTAGCGGATGACATAGCGGCCCGTTTTTGCAAGTTGCTCGCAAAATCCGTCCGCCCACCAGAGCATCGAAGCCATCACGCCCATGATCAGCAGCACCGGCGGATTCGCCGGATCACCGAAGGCTTCGGTGGCGAGCTCAACGCCGCCAGTCCGGATCGCGCGCTCGGTCTTCTGCATGTCGTCCTCCATTTGCCTGTTGCGCAATCCGCACTTTCGCCTTACATTGTGATTGCATTTCGCAACTGGTTGTAGATTTGCATGACTGGTTTTGAAATGCAACTGGTTTTTCTGAAGGCGGGAATAAAAATGGAAAATGCTCACCGCTCCGGCTGTCCGATCAACCTCTCGGTCGAGGTGTTCGGCGACAAATGGACCCTGCTCATCCTGCGCGACATGATCTTTGGCGGCAGGCGCCATTTCCGCGAGCTGCTGCTCAATTCCAACGAGGGCATTTCGTCAAACATCCTGGCCGACCGGCTGAAGACCATGGTGGACGACGGTCTTCTCACCAAGGCCGACGATCCGACCCACAAGCAGAAGGCGGTCTATTCGCTGACGGAAATGGCGCTGACGCTGGTGCCCATCATGGCCCATCTCGGCATGTGGGGCCGCAAATGGCTGCCGGTGAGCGAGGAGTTGTCCATTCGCGCCGAGCTTCTGGAGAAGGGCGGTTCGAAGCTGTGGGACCAGTTTATGGACGAGCTTCGCGAGGAGCATATCGGCGACCCGATCGGCAGCACCGACCCTTTTCGCCCGGGCTCCGTCCGCGCCCGTCTCCAGGCGGCCTATGAGGAGGTCGCGTCGCGCAAGGCGGTCGCCTGACCGGCGCTTCCCGGGACGCTGAATCGCTTTCGCGCCGCGGGGCGCCATGTCGCGCCAATTCGGCCGCGATTCGGCCTTGTAACGCCGGGCGGCTGCCGTTATCTAGGCGCCGCGCCTTAACGGCCGACCACGCGACCGGAGAGGTGGCAGAGTGGTTGAATGCACCGCACTCGAAATGCGGCATACTCGCAAGGGTATCGGGGGTTCGAATCCCCCCCTCTCCGCCAAGCGTCGCTAAGGCATTGAGATCGCCTGGAAAAAGTTCCGCAAGCGAAAGCGGACTGGCGACTTGGGCGACATGGCTGTCGTCATGTTTGCCGTGACGATTGCAGCTTACCAACCTGACCGGGCACGGACGATCGGCTAATCGGCTACCTGCCGCCTTTGTACGGCAGGTTGACGAAGAGTTCATACAGACTCGCGAGTGTCGTCGACAAGGAGTTTGTAGAGGCAGTCGCCGGACGCAGTCAGCGACAAGGCTCGACGGCATGCGACCATTCCTGCTTCTGAAAATGTGATCGACTCCGGAGTCTGCCAGGGTTGGTCGATGGCGTGGATAACGCCTGCGAGCTGGCCGGCTTGAACGGTCTCGCCCAGATCTGCCGCAGGTTCGAATAACCCTTTGCGCATGGTGTAGACAAACGAGCCTCTGCCATTGACACGCATGAATCGGGTAGGTTTGGCAGGATGGGTCTCAGCGTTCACCAGGATACCGCGTCCGACGAGGACACGCCTAAGACCTTGAGCCGCGACGGCCATTCCGTCTCGTGACAGGGTGGCGCAACCGCCTAGCTCAGCGGTGAGCACCGGAACACCAAGAGCCTGCGCGGCCGCCGAAAGTGTCGTTGCACCGCCGCCGCCGGAGCCATCGCTGATTGAAGTGATCGGCGCACCAAAGGCTGATGCAAGATCGGAAAGCGCGCGCTTTTCCTCGATGTTCCGGCCCTCCCTGATCAAAGCGCACGGCAGATAGTTGGTCGAGCGTCCGCCCGCATGCAGATCGATCACGAAGTCCGCCATCGGCAGGAGAATGGCGCTCACATAGTGCGCGATCATCGCGGTCGGCCCACCCACCGGGCTGCCTGGGAACGATCTGTTCAGGTTACCTTCGTCGAGTGGCGAGACGCGCCTGCCAGCCTCCACCGCCGGAGTATTCAGCGATGGCAGGATGATGATCCGGCCGCACACCTGCGCCACGTCGATCTCTCGCGCCAGTTCGGCGAGTGCCACCTGTCCTTCATACTCATCGCCATGACTGCCGCCGACAAGGAGCGCGGTCGGACCCTCGCCGTTCCTAATGCAGATGGCGGGAATCGGGATCACGCCATAGCCGGAAAGGTCTGTTGAGTATGGCACGCGCAGCCAGTCGTATTGCTTGCCGTCCGTCTCGAAATCGAGCGGAGTCCAGACTTGTGTGTATGACGCCATCACCGCCTCCTGAGCGCGACCATTTCTAGGTAGAGGGCCGGACACCCGGTCCAACATCTTCAGATCGGCCACGGCGACTCTTCCTTCCAGTCCGCTTCGGGAGAATTTGGGAGAGGTGGGCCGGAGGCACGATTGCCGACCTCAGAGCCGTCTTTGTAGCCGTGGGACGTGGTTAGAAGTACAGCGTGCGCGTCCGCCGGTATTTTGCCGCGCCGCCTAAGCTGGCTCAAACCGGTCAGAGCCGCGGCGCTGGAGAGTTCCAGGTAGAGCCCAGCCCGCGACATTCGCAGTTGGTCATCGATAACATCGCGCTCGTCTACCGATACTGCTGAGCCGCCCGTCTTGCGTAGCGCATCCAGGGCCTGGAAGGCGACCGTGTTCCCCTTGAGCGAACTGAGCAGCGACTCGCCGTCAACAGATGTGCGAAAGTCCAGTCCCTCGAGGACGAGTTCGATGCGCGGAAACGGTTCAACCGCGTGAACTCTCGGAACGTCGGCAATATAGCCTGCATTTCGCAGTTCATAAAATCCTTGCGCGACGCCCCACAGCACGTCGCCGCGCGAGGTCGGAACAAGCACATCGGTTGCAGGCATTTCGGGCCAGTCCCGAAATATTTCGAAAGCGATGGCTCGGTATCCATCGACACCGAACGGATTGCTGCCAACCGCGGGGGTTAGATAGTTGTTGGCGGGATACCACTCGCCCGATCTGGCTCCTTCTCCCACGAGGCGCCATCTTTCTTCGGGAGTTGGCGCAAAGATCAATCGGGCACCGTGCATTTCAATGGCGCGCCGCCAGTTGGCATTCATCCTCGTTGTTGTCACCACAGTGCAGGCGACACCGGCATTCGCCGCATAGGCTGCCAGAGACGCTCCCGCATTACCGCTCGACGCGATTGCAACGGCTTCGAACCCGGCCTCCCTGACGCGTTGGATAAACAACGCGCTCATTCGATCCTTGTGAGAACCTGTCGGGTTTGAGCCTTCGTACTTGGCCCTCAACGTTGCGATGCCGACCTGCGTTGCCAACGCGGGTAAGCTGACCGTCGGCGTATTGCCTTCCCCCAACACCGGTCCGCCCGGATATGCCAACCAATCGCTTGCGCGGAATTCGGAACTCGAACTCGGGAATTCTCGATAGGTCAGCGCCAGGTTGGCGGGAATCTTTGACGCCTGACAGGCTGGGCATCCCTCCAGGTAGTCCGCGACCGGATAGTCTTCTTTGCACCGGATGCAGCGCATTCCGACGATATTTGGGTTCAATATGCGCGCGGGCGGAACGGTTAGGTCGCGCCCGCCGTGCATCAACGAGCCGCCAGCATTCACGCCGGGACGCCCGTCGACCGAAGGCCGCCTGTCGGCAGTGTGATCGTGCAGGCGAGCCGATCGAACGGGGACTCGGCCAAGCCCAGCACAGTCATGTCGTCATGCGTTGTCTTCTGACAATAGACGCGGCGCAGCATTGGGTAGCCGCTTGGAATGGAAAATGCCTGTTGGGCCTCGGCGGTTGCCGGTAAGGCGTCGATCACGAGGCGCGTTTCGGCAAGCTCGATCCCGTGCCGCTTCAGCGCCTCTGTTATGATGTATCGTCCGAAATCCTCGACGAGGTCATCAGGAAGCTGGTTCGAGAAGTAGGTCGTGTCGTGCATGATGGGAATGCCATCCGCCAAGATCACCTTTCGCACGCATAGGCGCAGATCACGGCCGGCGTCGAATTCCAGCAAGGTCGAATCGACGATCTTTTCGCGCGTCACGGAAACACGATCGACCGTGAGCGTAAGCCCTTTACGGCGCGCGTTGTCCATCGACGACATTCCGATGTCGAGTTCACGCAAGAATCGCTGGCGGCGCTTTACAAATGTCCCCTTGCCGGCAACCGCGATCAATGCGCCGGAGGTCTGAAGGTCACGCAGAGCGCGCTTCACGGTGATGGCGCTCACGCTGAACTCTTCGCTCAGCAGAGCCGCAGACGGAATAGCGCCGCCTTCGGCATACTGGCCGTCGGCAATACGTTTCAAGATCTCATCCCTCACCCCTTCGTGCAGCGAGTTCGCGCTAAGGCGAGATTGATCGACCACCAGCTAGTGCTCCCTTGTCGATTTTGCGCGGCGCGTCGGCCGGCGGTGCCCGTCAATTCGTTATTGACATACCTGGTATACCTAGTCTACCTGATTGGCGTTGTCAACCTTGGAGGGCTCGATGCTCAGGACGAATTGCTGGGGATCACGCGTATTGGCCACCTGCCTTGTACTCGCAGGCGTCAGTGCCGCCACGACTGAACATAGCTTTGCCGAAACGACCCTTGAAAGGATCGTATCGAGCGGCAAAATCACCATCGGAATTCATAACCGGGCGCCGTGGGGCTTTCGTGGTCCGGACGGCCAACTTACCGGCTTCCACCCCGATATGATCCGAGCGACTCTCGGGCCGCTTGGTGTCAAGGAGGTCGATTTTGTAATCGCCGACCTTGGCGCACTGATACCCAGCTTGCTCGCTGAACGGGTCGACGCCGTCGC
The DNA here is from genome assembly GCA_035503715.1 of Rhizobiaceae bacterium. GTDB lineage: Bacteria > Pseudomonadota > Alphaproteobacteria > Rhizobiales > Rhizobiaceae > OAS926. Next base: position 36,568 of record DATJTE010000183.1, read on the forward strand.
ATCCGGCTTCTCCATAACGCCCGCGCGATGTGAACAGGTCGCGTTTAGCGAACCGGACCTGATGCTTGGCGATGCCCTCCTTGTTAAGGCAGGCAATCCGCAAAACATCCACAGCTATGCCGACATCGTTGCTAATCCCAAGCTATCGATCGGTGGTTCTCGCGGCAGCTCAAATCTGGCAAATGCGATGGCCGCCGGCATTCCGGAAGCACAGGTACAGCAATTTCAAAACACGGAATCTTCTGTTTCGGCGGTCTTGGCCGGCCGTGTGGACGCCGTGACATTTTCCAGCGCGACCGTGACGTCGGTGCTCAAGGATCCGAAAGTCGCGGGGCTTGAGCGCGCAACGCCATTTCAGGGCTATGTGAAACCGAACGGCCAACCGGCGGTCGCCTTTGCCGGGATTGCCTTTCGCAAGACCGACTCCGATCTGGTCGAGGCCTATAACAAGCGGCTCGCTGAGCTGAAAGCGGATGGGACCTTGCTCGCCATCGTCCAGCAATACGGCTTCACAGCAGACGAGCTGGCGCCCGCCTCCGTCAAGACCGAAGCCCTTTGCGCCGGCGGTCAATAGCACGGCATAGGTCAAACCAGGGTGACCCAGCTCGAGATCATCGCCGGTATCTTCCAGGGCTTCCAAGTAACTGCCACGGTGACACTCCTTGGGCTCCTCTATGCGGTTCCCTTCGCATTCTTCGCAGGTGTGCTGCAGTACTTTCTAACGGGCTTCCGCCAGACATTGGTGACCGCCGTCATCGAATTCTGGCGGAGCTCGCCAGTGATCGTGCTGCTGTTCGTTTTCTACTACAGCCTTCCGGCGTTCGGGATCAGCCTCTCCAGCATGACCGTCGCATCGTTGGTGCTCGGCCTGAACATCGGTGGGTATGGAAGCCAGGCCGTTCGCGCTGCGCTGCAGGCGCTGCCGCGTGGCCAGGTCGAGGCCGGAATGGCGCTTGGCCTGAAACGATGGACAATCCTGACTCACATCGAACTGCCTCAAGCAATCCGATCGATGATCCCGACCTTCATGAATCAGCTCATCCAGCTGATCAAGGGAACGGCATTGGTGTCTTTGATCGCGCTGACAGACATGACCTACCGGGCCAAAGAACTCGCGCAGATTGAATACAACCCGGTGGGCATCTACGCGGGCCTGCTCTTTGCCTATCTGGTCTTGTGTTACCCGATAACCATTCTCGGACGCTTGCTGGAGAAGCGCGCCAACCCGTCGGGGGTCAGACAGCGTGACCTTTGATTTTGCCTTCGCGCTTTCAACCCTGCCCCACATTCTGGCGGCAGTCTTCACCACGATCTGGGTGGCCATCGTGAGTTCGATCGGCGCCTCGCTGCTGGGTTTCATTTGGGAAATCCTTCGACGACTAAACCGTCCGCTTGGATATCTGATGCGGTTCGTGATCGACGCGATCCGTTCGACGCCGCTTCTGGTGCAGATATACACGCTGTACTTCGTGCTTCCGTATTATGGGCTGACACTTCCGGCGCTGGTGGTCGGGGTATTATCGCTCAGCATCTATTATTCGGGATATCTGGCCGAGGTATTCAAATCGGGCATCGACGCAATCGAACCTGGCCAATTCGACGCCGCCAAGGCGCTTGGCCTAGGTCGGATCGACACCATCTTCCTGATCATCGCGCCGCAGATGCTGCGCAACGTTGCCGCGCCGATGGGCAACTATTTCATCTCTCTGCTCAAGGCGACGCCGTACCTGGCTGTCATCGCGGTACCCGAGATGTTCGGAAGTGCGCTGGATGTCGCTTCGGACACGTTCCGTTATGCGGAACCTATGCTTGTCGCGGGGCTGATCTTTCTTGCGATGGCGTTGATCATCGCCTGCGCTGTCAAAGCGCTCGAACAGCGACTCCTCGTCTCGAGCAAACGATAGGACGACGCCATGGATCGGCATATGAGCCAGAACGGCCCGGTATCGGACGATCTCCGCGGAACGGTCGAGATCAGAAACCTTGAAAAGCGTTATGGCGACTACCTGGCTCTAGATAAGGTCACCCTCTCCGTCGCGGATGGAGAACGCGTTGTTTTGTGTGGGCCGTCCGGTTCGGGAAAATCCACGCTCGTTCGCTGCATCAACCAGCTTGAAACCCACCAGAATGGACAGGTCTTGGTCGGAGGTATCGAGCTTAAGCCGGGTATGCGGCAGCTTGCCTTGATCCGGCAACAGATCGGCATGGTATTCCAGCAGTTCAATCTGTTCCCGCATCTGACCGTGCTGAGAAATTGTACGCTGGCGCTGACGCGCGTGAAGAGGATGAGCCGCGCCGATGCGGAAGCCCTGGCGCTGGCGAACCTTGAGAGAGTGCGAATCCTCGACCAGGCCCGGAAATATCCCGGGCAGCTTTCAGGAGGTCAGCAGCAAAGAGTGGCGATTGCGCGGGCACTCTGCACGCAGCCTAAAATTATGCTCTTCGATGAGCCGACATCCGCACTAGATCCTGAAATGATCAGGGAGGTCTTGGACGTGATGATCGGCCTCGCTGACGATGGAATGACCATGATCTGCGTTACGCACGAGATGGGATTCGCGCGTGAAGTGGCCGACCGAATTGTCTTCATGGACAAGGGGGCGATTGTGGAAACGTCGGTTCCGGATGTCTTCTTCACTTCCCCGAAGAACCCCAGAACCAGACAGTTCCTGGATCAGCTGTTGCACTGATCGAAGCAGGTCGGCTGATCACGTTGGCGCGCTTCATCGAAAGCCGCGCCCCGCAGCGCGATGCAACCTGAAGGTGTCGTTGACTCGAGTGCAGTTGCAGCTGTTAAATATTTCTTAAGTATCGACTGACGGCGGCCGCAGACAAGAAAGGCTCGTAAAGAACTCGCTGCGGGCGGCCGGTGACTGGTTCAAGTGTTCTGGCGAACAACCGGGGGGATGTCGCCAATGAGTAGTTCGTTCGGCGGAAGCACTGATAGCGTCGAGCTTCACGATATACCGCCCTTTCCCCGCGCCGACCGCTGGATGGCAGGCGCCGGTCCTCACGACTTTGTTGGAACGCCGCCTCAAGGTTGGGATTCTACGATCTGGGCCTTTGAACAGGTGGATTTCCCTTTCCACGAGGGGCACTTCTCTTTTCACGACGAGGATGGAGATTCCGCTGCTGCGATAATCCTCACATCCTTGCCTGAGTTGGGACGTCTTTTTCTCGGCGACGTTCCGATCACATCGCCGGGCTTTCGTGTCGCGTATACCGATATCTTTCGGATGAAATGGATGCCGCCGGCAGGCGTGGTTGGCGCCAATGTAGCGAATTTCAAGTTCAAGTTGGTCGACAGCAGCGGCGATGTCGATATGTCGCCAGCGACCGTTACGCTCGGGGTCGTGGCGACGCCGTTGGGATCAGACAAGACGATCAATGTGCATGTTGGCGCCTCGCACGTTTTTGCTGAAGGCGACTTCGGATTTTCGGATTCCCAAGGCTACCAGTTCCACGGTGTAATCATCGAGGCCATTCCCGATGGCAGCTCGCTCAAGCTTGGAAGCCGCGTGATGTCGAATGGGGACTTCGTTTTGCGGTCGGAGTTCAGCCAACTCGTCTGGGCTGCCGGCGCGGGATCGGGGGGTGAATTCAGACTGGAGTTTTCTGTCGTCAACAATAATCACGTCCCCGGCGACCGTGAGAAGAATGTCGATGCGTTGCTTAATGTTCTCAGCTTCGTCGTCGTCGATACGCCGCCAACGGGCAGAGACGAGACGATCGTGTTGCAGGAGGATGGTTCATACGCCTTCTCACCGTCCGACTTCGGTTTCGCTGACGCTGATGGCGATGGTTTCGCCGCCGTCGTAATAACGGCGATCGCCGGCAAGGGGCAGTTGCTGCTCGACGGAACCTTTGTCGATTCAGATCAGGTTATCGAGGCAACGGATATCGGTAAGCTGGTGTGGGTTCCAAACAAGGACGCCAACGGCCTGGCGTCAGGGACCGTTCGCTTTCGGGTCGTTGACGACAGCACGACGCATAACACGGCCGTCATGGAGAACATCGTCACGTTCAACCTGACGCCGATGCCGGAAACGTTCACCGGCACGAATGGCCACGACCGCATGGCGGGCACCAACGACAACGACATGTTCTACGGCCTTGCCGGCAATGACAGCATCAATGGCGCGCGGGGCGCGGATGTGATGCGCGGGGGTTTAGGCAACGACACCTATGTCGTGGATCATGCGAGCGACAAGACGATCGAGATCGCGGGACAAGGCACCGACACGGTGACGTCGGCGCTGGCGTGGACGCTTGCCGCGAACGTGGAAAACCTCACGCTGCTGGGAGCGAAAGCGGTCAAGGGGACCGGTAACGCGCTGAAGAATACGCTGACCGGAAATGCCGGCGCCAACAGCCTCAGCGGCCTTGCCGGCAATGACATTTTGAAAGGCATGAATGGCAGAGACGTGCTGAACGGCGGCCTCGGCGCGGACAAGCTCTACGGCGGCGCCCAGGCCGACAGCTTCGTGTTCGACGCGCGGCTCAGCGCGGCAAACCGCGACATGATCATGGATTTTTCCGTCCGCGACGACACGATCTTGCTGGAGAACGGCATTTTCCGGAAACTGGTGAAGGCCGGCAAGCTGTCGAAGGACAGTTTCAAGCTGTCGACCGAAACCAGGGATGGCGACGACTACATCATCTACAACCAGGCAAAGGGTGCGCTCTATTACGACGCCGACGGCAGCGGCCGCGGCGCGGCAATACAGTTCGCGACAATCGCCAACCACGCAAAGCTCACTGCGGCTGATTTCGTCGTCGTGTGAGGGGATCGGCCGCCGCGGCGACGGCTTATGGTTCAAACCGCGGCAGCGCGGTGGGCTTCGTCAGCTCTTATGCCAGAGCGTGCATTGGTACGTCAGGCCATAGCTGAAGGATGAATGAGAGACGCGCTTGAAGCCCGCTCCCTCATACTTCGCTTTCTGCTTGTTGTAATAGCTCAGATCTCCCCAGGCTATGCCCCATTGGATCCGCTTGGTGTTCGGTTCGGTATTCACCCGGACCCGAATGGCGGCACCCTTGACGTTGTGATCTGCGCCCTTCGCGCAGGAAATCTTCGTCGGAATGAGGCCTTTCCGCATGGCGGAATTGATGTAGGTCTCGAATTCACCTCCGGTCATCCAACGCGACGTTTCGGCGTGGCCAGCGCTGGAGAAGAGGCACAAACCAAGAGCAACAAGAGCAGTTCGCACGCGCATAGGATAACCCCAATTGTTTAGAACCCGACCGTCCTAATTCCGAGAAATCTGGATCAGGAACAGCTTACTAATACACGAGTGCAGAGTCGAGCGGCTGAGTTTGATGGCAAGCATAAAGAACTAGAGGTTCTTTGTTTTACCAATGCTTCCAACAAGGTGGTCGGCTAGATAAATTAGTGACTTCGAATAGACTCTGATGCTTTCACGACCATCGTTGCTTGGCCATGCCAGGCCGGTCTTGAAGCGATCAGACTTCGGCTCGCCGACACTGGCTCTTCGCAGTTGCACAATAGCCGGCTTTGCCGTTAGGTGCGCGGCCATGGCCCACCTTCCGAACCAGCTCCTCGACGGCTACCGCAACTTCATCACCCGGCGTTATGTCGCAGAGAGCGACAAGTGGCGGTCTTTGGCGCGCGAGGGCCAGGCGCCGGACACAATGGTCATCGCCTGCTGCGATTCCCGCGCGGCGCCCGAAGTGATCTTCGATTCCGGCCCCGGCGAGCTTTTCGTTGTCCGCAACGTCGCCAATCTCGTCCCGCCGTATTCGCCGGACGGCGAGTTCCACTCGACTTCGGCCGCGCTCGAATTTGCTGTGCAGAGTCTGAAGGTCAAGCATATCGTCGTCATGGGCCATGGCCGCTGCGGCGGCATCCGCGCCGCGCTCGACCCGAATGCCGCGCCGCTCTCCCCCGGCGACTTCATCGGCAAATGGATGAGCCTTGTCGCACCGGCGGCGGAAACCGTTGCCGGCAATCCGATGATGACCGCCAGCGAGCGGCAGAGAGCGCTTGAGCGCATCTCGATCCGCTTCTCGATCGCCAATCTGCGGACCTTTCCCTGTGTGAGTATCCTTGAGGGCAAGGGCAGGATCTCTTTGCATGGCGCCTGGTTCGACATTTCGTCCGGCGAACTGTGGGCGATGAATCCTCAGACGGGTGACTTCGAACGGCCGGACATCGACTGAACACGGTTGCGCCGGATCGCCGCCCACCCTACATCGCGCCACGACACATTCTGGACCGGATAGATGACCGCCATCGATCTTTCGACGCATCCGCTGACCCATTGGACCGGCCCGCTCGGCCTGCCGGACTTTGCAAAGGTTTCGGAGCGCGATTTCGGACCGGTGTTCGATGCCACCTTTGCCGCGCACAATGCCGAGATCGACGGGATCGCGGGCAACGCCGCGCCGGTGACGATCGACAACACGATGGCGGCGCTCGAGCTTTCAGGCGATGCTCTGGAACGCGTGTCGTCGATCTTCTGGTGTCTCGCCGGCGCCAATACGAATGAGGCGATCCAGAAGATCGAGCGCGAGATCGCGCCAAAGATGGCGCGGCACTATTCCGCGATCTCGATGAACGCCGCGCTGTTCGCGCGCATCGACGCTCTCTACCAGAAGCGCGCCTCGCTCGGCCTCGATGCCGAAACGCTGCGCGTGCTCGAAAAATCCTGGAAGGGATTTGTGCGATCCGGCGCGCGGCTGGACGACGCCGGCAAGAAGCGACTCGCAAAGATCAACGAGGACCTTGCCTCGCTTGGCGCTCGTTTCGGCCAGAACGTTCTCGCCGACGAAAGCGGCTGGGTGCATTTTCTCGATGCCTCCGACCTCACCGGCCTGCCCGATTTCCTGAAGGGCGCGATGGCTGCCGCCGCCGAGCAGCGCGGCCAGAAGGGCAAATACGCGATCACGCTGTCGCGCTCGATCTACGAGCCCTTCATGATGTTCTCCGACCGCCGCGATCTGCGCGAAATCGCCTTCAAGGCTTTCACGCATCGCGGCGAGAACGGCGGTGAAACCGACAATGGCGACGTCGTGCGGCAGACACTGGCGCTGCGTGCCGAGAAGGCGAAGCTGCTGGGCTACGAGAGCTACGCGGCGCTGAAATTGGACGACACGATGGCGAAGACGCCGAAGGCCGTGCTTGGTCTGCTGGAGCCGGTCTGGGACAAGGCGCGCGCCAAGGCTGCGGCCGACGAAGCGGAACTCCTGCGCCTCGCTGCTGCGTCGGGCAGCAACGAGAAGATCTCCGGCTGGGACTGGCGCTTCTACCAGGAGAAGCTGCGCGCTGAAAAATTCGCCTTCGACGAGGCGGAGCTGAAGCCATATCTGCGACTCGACCGCATCATCGCGGCGTGCTTCGACGTAGCAACAAAACTGTTCGGCATCTCCTTCGAGGAAAAAAGCGGCGTCGCGCTCTGGCATCCCGATTGCCGCGCCTTCACCGTGAAGCGCGCCGACGGAACGGTTTTCGCGACATTCATCGCCGACTATTTCGCGCGACCCTCGAAGCGCTCCGGCGCGTGGATGAGTTCGTTGCAGTCCGGCTACAAGCTCGGCGAAGGTTCCGAGCCGATCATCTACAATGTGATGAACTTCGCGAAGCCGCAGGAAGGCGAGCCGGCGCTGCTGTCGCTGGACGAGGCGCGCACGCTCTTCCACGAATTCGGCCACGCGCTGCACGGCATGCTGACCGACGTCACGTGGCCGTCCGTGTCGGGCACGTCCGTGTCGCGCGATTTCGTCGAGCTGCCGTCGCAGCTCTACGAGCACTGGATGACAGTGCCCGAGGTGCTCGCCAAACACGCGCTGCATTACAAGACCGGCGAACCGATGCCGAAAGCGCTGATCGATAAGATGCTGGCCGCGAAGACCTTTGGCGCCGGCTTCAACACGGTCGAGTTCACGTCCTCAGCGCTGGTCGACATGGCCTATCACGCCAACGCTTCGGCGCCGGAGAATCCGCTTGCCTTCGAGGCGGAGACGCTTAGGAAGCTCGGCATGCCGGAGGCGATCGCCATGCGCCACCGCACCCCACATTTCGGCCACGTGTTTTCGGGCGACGGCTATTCGGCGGGCTACTACTCCTACATGTGGTCGGAGGTGCTGGACGCGGACGCGTTCGCGGCGTTCGAGGAAACAGGCAATTCCTTCGACTCGGCGACGGCCAAAAAGCTGCTGAAGAACATTTATGCTGCGGGCGGCTCAAAGGATCCGGAAGAGCTGTACCTCGCTTTCCGCGGCAGGATGCCGACGCCGGAAGCCATGATGGCCAAGCGCGGGCTGGTCTAGCGCCTTACGCCCAGATCGCGATCGGCAATCCATGTGAATCCCGGTCGGGCGGATCGGGAAAGGACTGCGCTTCGCCGCGCGCGATCCGCGCCGCGATGAGGAGCATGGCGCACGCGTCGAGGAAGTCGTCATCAGCCGAACCTCGCGGGGGAGGTTGATCAAGGAAGACGCGAGGCAGGCCTCGCGCAGAGAGCAGTGCCCGTCGCTCCTCCATGCCCTCCGGGTTGACGCGATTCTTCACCTTCTTTGGCGTCGCCATAGGCCTCTCTCCGTTCAGCCGCCAGAACGCGACTTCGGGATGCGATTCAAAGATGCGGGTTCGGAGGTCGGGCTGCGCGACGAGCAGCGCGTCGATCTCGCGGATCTTTGAAAAGATGCCGAAGGCCTGGATCGAGATGGCGCGCGGCGGGTCGGAGGTTTGCCGTGCCACGTCGCTCGCGCGGCGATGCGCGGCGTACCACTCGTCGATCGATCCGAACGGTCCGGACTCGGCATGGACCGCGGCACGTGACTGGATCGAGAACACGCTCGACTGACGCTGGCCGAGCAATGGACGGACAAGCCGTTCCGGACCGCGTCCGCCCTTGGCCGTGAAATCCGGCAAGCCGATCGGCATATCGACAGCGACGATGGCATCGACGGGGAGAATCGAGAGGAGGTCGGTGAACGCCGGATAGACGGCCGCTTCGGGTTTGCTGCCGGGCGCAAGTGTGATCGCGACCCAGCCTGCCTTGCAGCCGTCAACGCCGGCGATGGTGTGGCCGCCAGCGTCGATGCTCACGCGCGGCGGTCTCGCCCGGGATGGGTGAGATGGCGCAGATGGACCATCGCCATCGGGTGCGACAGGCTTTGCGCGTCGGTTTCGAGCTGGAGCTCGTCGGCGCCACGCTTTGCGGTGCGCGCCAGGATTTCGAACACGGCGGCCGTGGTCGATTGCAGCGCCTTGCCGGCGGGCTGTCCGTCGAGCAGCCGTGCGAGGAAAACCGCGGCGGTGAGGTCACCCAGTCCGTTCGGCGGCTTGTCGATCAGACGATGTTCGGCGAGCAGCGCATCATCCGCGGTAATCAGCAGATTGCCGGTGCCGCCGGCGAGCATGGCGGGCGCGGAGGTCATCATCATCGTCGCCGGGCCAGCATGCATGGCGGCGATCATCGCGGTGCGCAGGTCGCCCAATTTGGCGCCGGTCATCCATTCGAGCTCGTAACGGTTCGGCGTCGCGATGTCGGCGAGCGTCATCAACTGGTCCTTGATCCCCGTCGCGATCTCCTCGGCGACGTAGAGCCCGCCGGAATCGCCCATGACCGGATCGCAGATGTAGAGCGCGTCCGGGTTGCGTTTCTTCACAGCCTCGACGAGTGACGCGACGGCCTTCACCTGTTCGGCATCGCCAAGGTAACCGGACAGCACGGCGGCAACCTCGCCCAGCCAGGGTGACCGTTCGAGGTCCTTCATCAGGGCGACGAACTGTTTGGGGTCCGGCACGATCTTCGTCGCGCGGCTGTGTCCGGGATGCCAGGGCAAGATGACGGTGGGAACCGCCCAGACCGGAAAGCCTAACGTCTCCAGCGCGAAGACCGCCGCCCGATTGCCGACCGAGCCACGCGCCACGTGGCTGGAGACGACAATGACGGCGCGGGGTGTCTGCAAGCGGCGACCTCAGATGAGATTGAGCGCGTAGAGCACGATCCAGACCATGAGCGCAGCGGCCACGGCAATGCCGATCATGCGGCCAATCCTCGTGCCCCAGTGCTCGATCCAGTCGTCGTCGGCGGAAGGAGCGCCGCGTTTGCCACCGAGCATGGTGGAGGAAAAGAACCCGCCGCCGGCCGACTCGCGTTCGACACGGGCGAGAATCCGGCCCGATTCGTTCTTGTCCTTGTCGTTTTCTGCCATGCGCCGTCCTTCGGCGCCGAGACTAGAGCAAGTCGCAGGCGCCGAACATCGGAAAAAGGTCGAGAGAAACTGGTGGCTAAGCCGCCGCCGGGGCGCCGTGTTCGCTGCGCGGAAGATTGAGATAGACCGCGGCCAGGATGAGCCACGCTGCCATGGCGCCGAGGATCGCATAGTCGCCCCAGCCCGGCTTCATCACCATGTCGGCGATGATGACGACCATTACCGCGTAGTCGAACCGCGCGACGCGGGTGAGGCGGCGTCCCATCTCAAGCACCGCGGGCGACATGCCCTCCGTCTCGACGAGCGCCTGGATCTTCTCGCCCACCGGCTTGATGAAGAACGCGCCGGTGACAAAGGTCCACGCGGCTCCGGCCATGCCGATGATGATCCAGAGGTCGGAGAAACCGGTCCACACGGTGGCCATCACCAAGCCGGTGATCAGCGTCGCCAGCGATGCCGGCATGAAGAGCAGGAGGCCGAGCGCGTTGGTGGTCTTCAGATTGGCGAGCATGGCGTCCGGTCCGCTTCGCTCCGCAAGCGCCCCCATGATAAGAATCGTGAAGCCGCCGCCGAGCCAGAGAATGGCGGCGAAAACATGGGCGAATTTGACGATCGAGTACCAGTCCATTGAATGCTCCATGCGGCCGGCATGCCGGCAATTTGCTGAGGAGCGCGGATTTGCATCCGCCGCGTATCGGAACAATGTCGCGGCAGCGCACGCAGGTATGCAGTCCGGTTACAAGGGAATCGTCACACCGCTTCGATCCGCCGATGATCGCTTGGCGCGAATCTGCTAGATTCGCGCCAAGCGCCGGAGGGGTTCGGCGCTTTCACCCAGCTTCGCCCATGGCGGAGCAAGGCAAAGGAGGGGACTCTCATGCAAGGCGTAGCGCGCAATTTTTTCACGCTGGCGGTCATCTACGGCGTTTGCGGAATGATGCTGGGCATATCTATGGCGATGAGCCAGGACCACAGCCAGATGCCGGTCCATGCGCATGCGATGGTGCTCGGCTGGCTGATGTCGGCGGTGTTCGCGTTCTTCTATCACATGTTCCCGGCGGCCCGGGATTCGATGCTGGCGACGATCCATTTCTGGCTGGCGGCTGCCGGCGGCGTGGTGCTGGTCGTGTCGCTCTACTTCCTGCTCGGCGGCAACACCTCGCTCGAGCCGGTGACGGCGATCGCCTCGCTGGTGTTTTTCGCGTCGATGCTGCTGTTCGCCTGGATCGCGCTCAAGACGATCTGGCAGAACTAAACCTGCCCGGCTGGAAGGCTTTTGGTCATCTTTGAAGCCTTCTGTGCCTTAATGGTACAGAAATAGCCGTTTATTTCCAATTCCTTACGGCGCGTTAAGTTTCGGTTAAGCTTTACGTGCGTTTACTGTGTTCATCCAGTGATCTGGATTCTTACCGAGTGGTTGGAGCCACTCTGTTTGACGCCTCCCTGTTAACTCCTGAGAGCCGCTTTACCCGCGGCTCTTTTTTTGTCCGCATTTCCGGCGCGCGGCGCCGCTTGCCGGTGGATAAGTCCAAGGCCGATTGCGGCGTTAACCTTCTATTAAACATACGCTTGCCATCGCTGATCGAGCGGCGCATTTTTGCGACCTCTCAGTAAGAGTTCTGAAGTCCGGTCGTGGCGGATCCGGGTAGCGTGCGAGGGCAGTGGTTGATGACCGAGGCGTCGAGGGACAGCGGCAATACGATCAAGCTCGCGGAGCGTCGTATTTTCTCGCCTTCGTTCAAGCCACTCTATGCCGAGGGCATGCGCCTGGTCGAACAGGCGGCCGAGTATCTCGACGGTCCGGGCCGGTTCGAGGCGAAGAAGCTGACGCGGCTCGCCGCGACGCTCTATGCGGCGGAATCGATGCGGCTCACCACGCGACTGATGCAGGTCGCGTCATGGCTGCTGCTGCAGCGGGCGGCGAATTCCGGCGAGATGACGCGCGACCAGGTCGCGTCGGAGAAATCCAAGGTGCGGCTGGATACGGCCTCGGCCAATGACGATGCGCCCGGCTGGAACGAGCTGCCCGCGGCGTTCCGCGACCTCGTCGACCGCTCGCTGAAGCTTCAGGGTCTGGTTCGCCGCATGGACGATCAGATTTACGGCGCGGGCGCCGAGGAACTGGCGGAAAAGCCGTTGCGCGACGTCAATCCGGTGTCCGACCAGCTCACCTTGCTCAAGACCGCGTTTGCACGCGGCTGACAAGGATCGCTAGCCGGCCGCCTGGCCAAGCCAGCGGAAGAGCGGCTCGATGGCCGGAAGCGCCAGCACCGCGGCCAGCACGATCAGGATGAACGTCATGCGGCGATAGAACTCGTCGCTGGCGCGCGTGTGCAGCTTCCAGCCGATCATCAGGCCGACGAAATACGGGATCGCCTGCGTGATGCCGAGCATCACCGCCGGCCCGACCAGCAGTCCGGCGGCCCACAGGTTCACCAGCGACAGAGATTCGCCAAGCACGAAGACGGTCAGCAGATTGGCGCGCATGATTACCGCCGGCAGCTCCGCCGCCATCCAGTAGAAGATGATCGGCGGCCCGGGGATCGAGGCGATGCCCGACAGCACACCGGCTATGCCGCCGACGGCGAAGGAGAGCGGCATGGTGCGGCGGCCGAGATAACGCCAGCCGCTCCACAAAAGCGCGGCGCAGAGCAGGATGGCCGCCGAGATCGTCCAGCGCAGCATCACCTCATCGCCGACCTTCAGGATGTAGACGCCAAGCGGCAAGAGCGCCGCGATGCCGGCGGCGACGGGCAGCACCTCGCGCCAGCGGGCGATCTTCAGCACGGGGATCGTAACCGGAATGGTAGGCAGCGAGTCCATGATGACCAGCGCCACCAGCGCGACCTTCGGTCCGTAAAGCGCGGCGGCCACCGGCGCCACGATCATGCCGGTGCCGAAACCCGACAGGCCGCGCGCCACACCGGCGACAAAGACGGTCACGGCGAGGATGAAGAAGGCGGCGTCGAAGAC
>DATJTE010000184.1:0-2173 GCA_035503715.1 Rhizobiaceae bacterium
CGGCCTTGCCATGCTCGAGGGGCCGCGCGGCGGCGAGATCGGCGTGGTCATCCTCGACCTGTCGATGCCCGGGCTGGACGGTATCGGCGTGCTCAAGGCGATGCGCGACCGCGGCATCGACATTCCCGTCATCGTGCAGACGGCCCAGGGCGGCATCGAGACCGTGGTTTCGGCGATGCGCAACGGCGCCTTCGACTTCGTCGTCAAGCCGGCGTCCCCCGACAAGCTGCTGTCGGCGATCACCAACGCGCTCAAGGTCGAGGCGGTGGAAGACACGGTGCGGCGCTCGGTGCGGCGCGGCAACGGCCTGCTCAGCTTCCGCGACCTCATCACCCGAAGCTCTTCCATGGACCGGGTCATCCGGCTCGGCCAGAAGGCTGCCGCCTCCAACATCCCGATCCTGATCGAGGGCGAGTCGGGCGTCGGCAAGGAGTTGGTCGCCCGCGCCATCCAGGGCTCCGGCGACCGCCGGTCGAAGCCGTTCGTCACCGTCAATTGCGGCGCCATTCCCGACAATCTGGTCGAGAGCATCTTGTTCGGCCACGAAAAGGGAGCGTTCACCGGCGCCACCGACAAGCATGCCGGCAAATTCGTCGAAGCCAACAACGGCACGCTGTTCCTCGACGAGATCGGCGACCTGCCGCTCGACGTCCAGGTCAAGCTGCTGCGCGCCGTCCAGCAGGGCGAGGTCGATCCGGTCGGCGGGCGTTCGACGGTGAAGGTCGACATCAGGCTGATCTCGGCGACGCACCGCAACCTCGTGCAGCAGGTCAAGGACGGCAGGTTCCGCGAGGACCTGTTCTACCGCCTCAACGTCTATCCGATCTTCGTGCCGCCTCTCAGGGACCGGCGCGACGACATTCCGCTGCTGGTCGGCCATTTCATCTCGCGCGTGGCGCCGGCAAGCCCGCACGGGCGTATCCCGGCGATCTCGGAGAATGCGCTGGCGCTGCTGCAGTCCTATGACTGGCCCGGTAACATCCGCCAGCTCGAAAACGCCATCTTCCGCGCCTGCGTGCTGTCGGACGGCGACGTGCTGACCGAGGACGAGTTTCCGCAGATCCGCGCGCAGGTCGAAGGCGTGGTCGATCTCGGCGGCAGCGCCGAGCGCTCGGCCGAAAGGCCCGAGCTCTCAAGTGCGGCGCAGCCATCGCCGGCCACGCCGGCGGTTGCCGAGCGCGCCCGCCCGGGCATGCTGCGCGCGATCGACGAGCGCGGCAACGTGCGGCCTCTTGCCGACGTCGAGCTGGAGATGATCCGCCTCGCCATCGAGCACTATGACGGTCAGATGAGCGAAGTCGCGCGGCGACTGGGAATCGGCCGCTCGACGCTGTATCGTAAGCTTAAGGAATACGGAATCGATCCGGACACGGGACGCTCCGAACGTCTGGCGTCGTGACGATTTCTTCGGGCAGGGGCTAATTTAGAGCTTGCGTGTCGCTTGCGGGTCGCATTGGATTGCGGTCGCATGTTAATCTTTGCAGCGCCTTTTTCGCCCTATAAACCAGCAGTTTACCAAGAAAATGGGCGATTCCTTTTTGACAGGATATTGCCATGGTGTTACCGCATTTCGCCTTCAATAAGCAGTGATTAACCATTAGGATCGATAGTCGGACGCGAATCCGCAAACGTGTCCGGGCTTCAAATCCGGGGACAGATGGCAGCCTAACAGGGCCTTTTGATTTGAACAGGATCGAGAATACCGAAGGGCGTCGCGCGAAATCGAATGTCTGGCAGAAGTGGCTTACGGCCGCTATGCTCAGCGTCGGTCTCCTGGCAGCTTCTCAGGCTACGGCCTCCGCCGAAACGCGGACCCTCAAGCTCTATTACACCCACACGGGTGAGCGGGCTGAGATCACGTTCAAGCGCAACGGCAGATACGATGCTGCCGGACTGAAGAAACTCAATCAGTTCCTGCGCGACTGGCGCCGCAACGAGCCGACCAAGATGGACCCGCGTCTGTTCGACGTGGTCTGGGAGGCCTATCGCGCTTCCGGCGCTCGCGACTACATCCACGTCGTTTCCGCCTATCGCTCGCCGGCGACCAATTCGCTGCTGCGCAGCCGTTCGAGCGGCGTCGCCGAGAAAAGCCAGCACATGCTCGGCAAGGCGATGGACTTCTTCATTCCGGGCGTGCCGCTGAAGACGCTGCGCGATTCCGGTCTGCGCATCC
>DATJTE010000185.1:0-6587 GCA_035503715.1 Rhizobiaceae bacterium
CAAAATCGAGCGCTCCACCATCCTGTCCGGGGGCCGAGCGGTTGCCCTCGCTCGCGTCGAGAAGGTCGACGAGCTCATCATTCGACCCGACCACTAGGGTGCGATGCGGCGATAGGCTCTCGACGGTGAACGGGCCGGCTACCCGGACCCGTTCACTGTCGGGATAAGGCTTGTCATAGAGATATTCGAACTCCGCCTTTGCCGCGATCGAAGCGTCGATTTCCTTCTGCCGGGCGATACGCGCTTCGCACCATTTGGCATGGGCGTCGCGAGCGGCGGCCGGCCACTTCGCGTCGGCCTCGCCCGGGATTTCCCACTCTTCCCGTGCCTTGCCCAGGGCTGCGTTGAGCTTGCTGCGCAGCGGTTCAAGTGTCTGCTGCCACTGATCCCAAATCACGTCGATCTCCGCGTTGCTCGCGATCGACTTCAGCGTGATGTGCGGTACGCGGTCATAGACAAAGCCCTGGCGTATATCGCCGTGTGTCTGCGTGGCCTTCGGCACTGCACAGGTGACCTCACCCTCTTTGCGCTGGCCTTCGGGGCTGTCAGCGAGGAGGTAATAAGGGAATCGTGCACCCATAAGGCGTGAGCGAGCAAGAGCCAGGGACACGCGCGATGTATCTATAGTAATCCACCGACGCCCCCATTGCTCGGCGACATAGGCGCTCGTGCCGGAGCCGCACGTAGGATCAAGGACAAGGTCACCTGGGTCTGTGGTCATCAGAACACAACGCTGGACAACTGTCGTCGGCGTTTGCACGACATAGACCTTTGGGTCCGCTCGGCTTTGAACACCTCCAACATCATCCCATGAGTTATTCAACGGAATGGCGCTGAAGTCGTCGATAAATCTGACGTAAGCAATACTGTTACCAGTAAGCTCGACACGGCCAGCCTTTAGTAGACGCTCCATGCCTTGCCGATTGGTCTTCCATCGGACTCGCAAGTTCGGCAAAATCTCAGCTCCGTCAATCTTCACGGGAAACCAAGAGGCGGCACCCTCTCCCTTATCGCGCCCTACGCTTTGGCTGGTCATGTTGTCCTGCCGATAAACGCGACCCTTGGCGGCGGCGGCGGCGTCAGAACGTTCGTGGGCCGTCAATGGACGGCTACTAAGGTCCAACAGTCGGATGCGATTGTATTTCTGCGCACCGTCTTCTCCGAGCCCCTTGCCGCGATGCAACGGACGAAACTTCAGATGATCCGCGTGCTTTGAATACCAGAGAATGGAATCGACGACGTTAGCCAGAAACTCTCCTGTTGATCCTCCCGACGTTTTGGTCGATATCTGGGAAACGAAGTTCCTTTCTCCAAAGACCTCATCCATTACCGCTCGGACACGATGAACATTCTCGTCGCCGATCTGCACGAAAATGCTGCCACTTTCGTGGAGAAGATCGCGCGCAACAGTGAGTCGGTCGCGCAAATAAGTGAGGTAGGAGTGGACGCCATCGCTCCAGGTGTCGCGGAAAGCCCGCACCTGCTCCGGCTCTCGCGTGACATGATCCTTCGATCCGTCCTTCACGTCGCGTGACGTTGTGGACCACTGGAAGTTGGAGTTGAACTTGATCCCGTACGGAGGGTCGAGATAGATGCACTGTATCTTGCCGCGCAGTCCCTCGCGTTCGGCGAGGCTCGCCATTACAGACAGGCTGTCGCCGCAGATCATCCGGTTCGACCAGTGCTGGTCGTGCTGGTAAAACTCGGTCGCTGCCTCCGTCCCCTTCAGTCCGTTGAAGTCGGCGAAGAGATCGACCGTCGCTCCAGGTGACTCCTTCACGCGCTCTTTGGTCTCGCGCTTCAGGTCATCAATGATGACCTTGGGATGAACCTTTTCCTGAATGTAAAGAGGCGGTGCCGAGACCACTAGGTCGGACCAATCCTGCTCATCCTTACCGCGCCAGACGAGCTGCGGATCGAGATCACGGTTGCGTCGCTCATAGGCGAGTTGGACAGGTGATTTGTCCTCTTTCCGCATGACGGACTCGAATTCTGCCGTCGGGATGTTCCGCCGCTTCGCTTCCTTGTGTTTCAGCGCTGTGACTTCGATCGCCTTCTTTGCCATCCGCCTGCCCCTCTTTACGCCGCGACGCCGGTCGCGCCTGCTGCGCAAAGCGTCCCGATCAGCTTCTTGAATTCAGCCTCGATTTCATACACGGCCGTGAATTCGGCGAAGGCCCAGCGGCCGAACTTGCCGAGATTATTGACGCCTGGCACCCAGTAGGCCCGCATGGTGTTCGCTTTCTCCTCGGCGTTCTCCCCGCGGAAACCTTTGATCTCGACGATCAGGTTTATCGGGTCCGGCATGCCGTCGTTCACCTGGACGACAAAGTCCGGCAGGTATTTGCGCGGGATGGCGCCCGTGAGGTAAGGCACCTCAAGGCCGAGGTTCTGGTTCTTCGCATAAGTCCTGACCTTGGGATGCGCCTCGGCAACGCGGCAGAACTCTGCTTCCCAATCGGAGTCACAAACCACCCAATTAATGTGGCAGCGCCGCGGATCGGTCTGCCAACGGGTCTCCTTTGAGGTGGTGAAGTTGACGTAAGAGGTCGAGCCGACCGGATTGTAGGCATCGAGGATTGCCTTGACCGGCCGTTCGCCAGCGAGCGTCTCGGTGATTGCCGCCTTGATGCGCTCGGCGGCCATGTCCGCGATCTCTTTGTAGATGAGCTGGGCCGGATAGGTGCCGCCCGAGCATTTGAGATAGCCGCCGTCAAGCCATTGGCGCGTGATGCGCTTCAATTCTCCAAACAGATGGAGCTTCGGATCTTCGCCGGGGTCCCGGTATTTTTGGTAGAGCAGGTGCCGGGTCAGGTGAAAGAGAATCGTCGATCGCCGCATGTCTTCGAGATGCGCGATCGTAAGATCGACGCCCTCGCCGATAATGCCCTGGTTCTTCGTTACCGACGGGCCGACCAGATCGGGCGTCAGATTGAGCACGGAATCCCGCCCGAAATTCGCGGTCAGGTGCTCGTCCGGCAGTTCGACGCGATAGCCTTCGACGCGGGGGAAGGTGATCTCCAGCGCATCACGGTCCGGATGCACGGCATGCACGCGCACGGTCTCGCGCGGCTTGGCCGGAGGAGCGATGACAGGCCTGCCGGCGAAGTCGAAAGGAATGCCAAGGACGTCGGCATATTCGACATTGAACAGGCCTTGCTCGTTGAGCTCGTAGGATTGCCGCCGCAACGCCCGTCCGACTACCTGTTCGCAGAGGAGCTGGGTTCCGAAGGCGCGAATGCCGAGAATGTGAGTGACCGTATTCGCGTCCCACCCTTCGGTAAGCATGGAGACGGACACCACGCAGCGGATCGACTCTCCGAGCCGGTCCTTCTTTCCAACCGTGTTCATCACCTCGCGCAGGAGATCCTGGTCGGTGATGGTCTCGCCGGCGCGCGCATCGCCGGTGCGTGCGACCATCTCGCGGCGGAAGCGCTCGATCTCGTCGGCGGCGATCGCCCGGAAGTCGGCATCGAGTGCTTCGCCGGATTCCAACTGCTCACTGTCGATCAGTAGCGTGCGTGGGCGGGCAAGCCGGTTACCGTGCTCATCGTAATTGCGGAACAGCTCCAGGCGTCCGTTTTCCAGTGTCGTCGAACCATCGTCGTTCGCGCGGTGGAATCCGGAGATGAAGTCGTACACCAGCTTCGAGGTCGACGTGTTGTTGCACACAACGATGAACACCGGCGGAAGGTCGATGCCGGCTTCGGCCCACAGCTCGAAGGTTTTCTTATAGTGCCCGTAGAGAGCTTCGAGGGCTGTTTGCAACTCTGCCGGCAGGCTTAGCGGATCGAGATCCTTGCCCGACGTCCCCCGGCCCTTCTTCGGCATCTTCTTGCCGATATGTTCCCAGAGGTTGCGAAACTTCGGCACATCCGCGCCGGGGATGTTGTCAGCAACCGGGACGCGGGGCAGCTTGACGATGCCGCACTCAATCGCATCCATGAGCGAGAAATCGCTGACAGTCCAGGGGAACAGTGTGCCTTCGGCATAGCCCGACCCGCGCAGAAAGAACGGCGTCGCCGATAAATCGTAGACAGCGCGCAACCCGAGCTTGCGCTTGACGACCTCAAGTCCGCCGATCCACAGACGAGCTGCTTCGTTGTTCTTCTTCGCTTCGTCCTTTTCCTCGCCCTTTAGATCCTCCAATTCAGCGCTCAGCGGCTTCTCGCGGTAGCAGTGATGCGCCTCGTCGTTGAGCACCACGAGACTCTTGAATCCCATAAGCTCGGGCACAATGCGCTGGAGCATCTGCCCTTCAGTCTCGGTCGTTTGCAGCTTTTCATGACGCCAGCCCTCGATCGCTTCACGCGTGCCTTTTGCGACATCGATCCGTTCGCGCAGTTTAAACGCGTGGTAATTGGTGATGACGATCTTGGCGTGTTCGATGTCGCCGAGCATGTCGCTCGGCACGATCTCACGATTGCGGTAGTAGCTGTCGGGATCGTTCGGCCACAGCACGCGAAGGCGATCGCGGATCGTGATCCCCGGACAGGCGATCAGAAAACCGCGCGAAAAGTTTTTGCTTGCCGGATACCGAGCGGCATTGACGGCCTGCCAGGCGATCAGCATTGCCATCACCGCGGTCTTGCCGGCGCCGGTCGCGAGCTTCAAGGCGATGCGGAGCAGCTCGGGGTTCGATTGCTCGTTCGCACCTTTCAGATGGTCCCAAAACTTGCCGCCTCTTGCGCCCAACTTGGTGGCGACCTCGGTGAGCCAGATGGCGGTCTCGACCGCCTCGATCTGGCAGAAGAACGGCTGGTAGCTCTGAAACCTATGATGGCGCCAATGTTTCAACAGGCGCGCCGTCTCCGGAGTTACTTGCCATTGGTCCGGGTTCGGCAGGTTGCGCCAGGTCTCAACGTATCCTCTGATGTCGTTTATGATCGGGTTCGGATTGTATTCTTGTTCGGCGGTTGACAAACCGTCGGTGCTGCCGAGAACGAATTCAGTCTGGTCCCGCGACTGGCGGCGCTTCTTGGGCTTCGGGACAGGTGTAATGAGATCAGACCGGCGACGCGTCTCCAGGATTCTGTTCGTCGGCTGCCCGTCGGAATCCAGTTCCCAATGACGAGCTGGATACGCATAAGGCGAATTCAGGACGGGGCGCTCGAAAAACTCGTCGGTCACGGTCCGATCCCTCCGCGAGAGTGCCGACAACAAACCCTCACGAACATACTGAGCATCGAAGTGTCGATCGGGACCTCAGTCTCTCGTTTTTTATGGCCTTTGAGGTTCATGGCTCCGGAGCAATGCCGATTCGCACAATCAGGCAGCTAAGCTACACAACCTGAAATGGAAAGTCTTCGGATTAATGTCGGATGAGCACGCGTCCACAACGGCCCTTCGTTTACCATTTGTCACGTGCGCGCGGCCTCGCCAGCGACGTCGAGTTCATCCTCGTGATAGCCACGCGTCTTCAGCCAGACCGGCGACCGTCGCGAATGCCTCGGTGAATTCAGGCCTTTCCCCATACACCATTGCACTGACGAAGTCATTGTAACGGCTGCCATGCCTGGGATCGCGGCGCAGGGCATCGAGCGCCTTGCGGGTCTCGCCGGCGATGTCGGCCGCGTAGGCCGGATACTGGTTGCCGAATTCCTTCGCATCGGCCGCCGCGATGGCGCGGGCGAGATCGGCTACGACGGCCGGATCGACATGCCCCCGCATCAGGTGGAGATCGTAGATGTGGCGGACGAGCGTAGGATCCGGGTCGCGGTTCAGGCCCGCCAGTTCCATCGCCGTGCGGCGGGTGAGCGCCACCAGCTTCTCAGCCGCCGTCTCCGTCACGCTGACGCACGGCAGCGCCGTCACCTCCGGCACCCGGCCATGCGCCTCGGCCACGAACGAGCAGACCGGCAGCGTCACCGGCGCCCGGCGCAGCAGGGCATAGGTCATCTCGATCTGGATGGCGGGACGCAACCCGTCCCCCGCCCCGCTGCCGCTCGCATAAGGCAGATGCCAGACGGTGTAGCGGTTCTCGTTGCGCGACCTGGTGCGGGCGGCAGGGTCCGCCGGATCGAAGGCGAAGCCGGCCGCTTGCAGGGCGCCGGTGACCCGGTCCCGCAGCACCCCGAGCTGCTGCCGCAGCGCGGCACGGCTGACCGGCGGCGCCGGCCGCGGCACGATCTTGAAATCCACATCCTCCGACATGCGGCGGATGATGCGGTGCGCGCGCGCCAGCGCGGTGCCGCCGCCGAAGACCAGCGTGAACGGCGCGGCATCGATCGCGGCGATAGCCGCGATGGCTTTGACGACGTGCAGATCCTTTTCGACCAGCCCGACGCTCGGCAGCCGGAAATAGCTCTGGACCTCGCGTAGCTCGCGGATGGTCTCATCGCTCAAGCCGCAGCTCCGTGTCCTGGTAGCTGAGGCGGCGCGAGAAACGTCCCTTCACGCGCACGGCCGGATTGACCGGCACCTGTGTCGAACGGCCCTCGTTGTACGCCTTCTGAAATCCCGTTTGCTCCCAGCGCACGCCGAGCTTGTCGAGGGCCTGACGCGCGGCGTCGATGAATCCGCCGCGTGCCGCCAGCATCGGCTCACCCGAGAGCCGCGAGGTTTCCGTGCGGCCATAGACGCCGTAG
>DATJTE010000186.1:0-4974 GCA_035503715.1 Rhizobiaceae bacterium
CGCCGTCACGTCGCGCTGCTTGAACATCTCGCCCGCCAGCGGCTCGAAGAGGCGGCGGCGCACGATCTCAAACCCCTCCTCCGCGGTCGCGGGGCGCCACGATGAGTCAACGCGTCCGATGACGTTGCGCAGGCGATCGAGTGCTTCACGGCCCCGTATGCCGCCGACCTCGACGTCGTCAGATTGCGTGTGCGGCGAACCCATGGTATCGGATGCCGGCAGCGAAACGACCAGAAGACAGTTTTTCGCCAGCTTCGCCGACTCGGTCAGCGCTTGCGCGAACGAGAATTGCGTTTCGAAGCTGCCAGCCGGAAGCTCGCTCTGGTCATGGAGCTGGCGCGCGTACGCGACCCATTCATCGACGAGCACGAGGCAGGGGCCATATTCGACGAAGAGCTCCCGGAGCACGTCGCCGGGACTGGTCGCCTTTTCGTCATCCTTGGCGATGCGCGCAAAACCCTTCTTGCCGCCGAGCTGGTAGGCCAACTCTCCCCACAGCGTGCGCACCACCGTGCCGTCGGGCTTCGTGACCGGGTTGCCCGGCGAGATCTTGTTGCCGACCAAAACCACGCGCTTGGCCTTCGGGAGGCTCCTAAGTCTCGCCTCGGCCAGCACGGCATCGATCCCGGCAAGCTCGCCGGGCGCGGTGCCGCCGAATAGATGGTAGAGCGCCAGCATCGAGTGGGTCTTGCCGCCCCCAAAATTGGTTTGGAGCTGCACGACCGGATCACCACCCTGGCCGGACAGGCGCTGCGCGCCGCCGACCAGAAGGCGCTTAAGGCTCTCGGTCAAAAACGTGCGACGAAAGAACTCGACAGGCTTGCGGTATTCGTCGCTGCCTTCCCCCAAATGCACCTGCCAGAGATCGGCAGCGAACTCGGCCTGCTGATACCGGCCACTGGCAACATCGGCGTGCGGCGTCACCACCTCGCGCCATGCCTTCAGGTTTCCGGCCGCCGCCGGCTCGATCAGCGAGCCCCCAGCCTTGCGTTTTTCGCCGCGCACCTGCTCATCGAAAGTAAGCCGGCGCAGCTCCATCTTCATTTTCCTGACTTCGTCGGCTTGCGGTGCCGAGACCGCTGCGAGCAATCTTTCCATCGAGTCGAGCGCCCGGTCCGCGTCGTCGCTCGAGAACGGGTTTTGATGAGCCCACTTGTTGCGCACCTCCCGCAGCTCGCTTACGAGGCTCCGCTCGGCGAACCCCAGCGTCTGCTTAAACGCGTCGTTCCAGGTTTCCCACATCAACTTCAGGAGCCCGGCGACGTCCCACTTGCCGATCGGCTTGCTGCCCAGCATTGGGTCGTCGGCGAAGCGACGCACCGCGTCCATGCGCACGTTTCCCGCCTTCACTGCCGACTGCACTTCGCGCTCCACAAACGGCGCGAGCCCCGACCGCAGGAGATCCATCGCTTTGCCAATTCGTTCTTGATTGGTGATCGCCATCGATTAGGACTCCGTTGCCTCGAACAGGCCTGCCTGGGCGGAGGCGGGCGGGCCGCCTCCGTGAGCGAGACGGACGATTTCGGGCCAGCTCTGGACTAAACCGTTATAGGCGAGCGCCTCCGCGGCACGCTTCTTACGCTCGCAAATCGTGTAAAGCCGGTAGGCAAGTTCGCGCGCCGTTTCCGCGCGCGCTCCGAGTTTGGCGACCATAGCGGCCGCCGCACTTTCGCCGCCAGTGGTAAGCACTCGGATCAGTTGATGAACAATTTCCCATGACGGAATCCGTGGATCTGTCGCAGGGTCCCAATCTGCCGGCAGTTCCTCGGGCTTGAGGAGCCGTACCTTCCCCCGACTTGACTTGAGAATCCCCGAAACGGCCAGTCCGGAGACTGATGTGTTTTTTGCCTTGCTCAGTGTCTCAGCGACACCATACTCGCCCTCGGCAAAGCCGTTCTGCTCAAACCAGGCCAACGCCCATCGGCTGTCGGCATCGAAATCCCCTTCCTGCTCGGCCATTGCTTCGTCGAGCGTCGCATTAATCAGCGCCAGTGCTTCACGGACGGATACAGGCTCGCCCTTGGCGTCTAACACCTTCGCGTAGCGGGTATAGACGGCCATGCCAGGGCCTATGGCAGCTTGGGCAAGATCAACCGGCGCGATGTTGCCGGCTTGGAGATGCCGCATGGCCAACGGTAGTTCAGCCTTTAATGCCGCCACGAATTCCCGACGTGTCGCCGTAGAAACTTCGGCAGGACGGGGCCGACAGACAAGCACAATGCTTGACGCCAAGGCATTCGTGCCTATTCCAACCTGCCGGTTATCGCCCTCCGTTCGGATCGGCCAAGTACCGCTTATGCTGAACCCCGCACGGATCACGGCGTCGAGGAACGTCTCCCACCCCGTGCTGGCAACGCCCTCATCGCTTTCGCTTTCCGTCTGCTTAAATGCATAGTAGATAGTCACAGGAAAGGCCGGGTGAGACCGCTCCGCGAGCCGGTGCATTGCTCGCGTCATTCCATCGAGGAAGAACTTTTCAGCGTTGTCTTTGCCGCCATGCCGATAGGGTGTGGCAACCAACTCTTCAGACTTGGGAACGACCAGCGTGGCGAAGAGATCCGGATAAACAGCGCGTAGTGAGCGGCGCAGCCAGACGTAAAAAAAATCTGACAAATCAGCGTACCCGATGTTGTCGTAATAAGGCGGATCGGTACTCCTGACAGCACGCAAATCTCCATCGGGCACGGCCGCGTCAGCCTGTTTTGCTTCTCCCTTTCCATTGTTTAGTGCTACGTTCACCACCGCCGCGACGACATCGACACATCCGGCGAAGCCTGCGCTCGATTCCCCGAATGGCGACCCCTCAGCGAAGTCCCAAGTCATGGGGATCGCCTGCTTCGCCAAACTCGAACGCATCGCGCTGTCCTTTGGACGCCAAGTGGCGACGGTCGAGTTATAATCAATCGCCCTGTCAACCGCGAGGGCCAAATAAACCTCAACCGCTTCTGCATACGCCGTCGCGCCGAGGCTGCCATCGCGCAGGGGCTTGCCATCATCACGGAGGCCGGCAGCAACAGCGTCGGTGCGAACCCGCTCGCGCGCCTCGCAGACCAAGTCGGAGAACGTGGTCAGCGCCACGAGTTGCCGGTCCGTGAAAAGGTCGGCGTAAGTCGTTAGCCCGTACTGCACTGTCCAGAAATTGCGCGGATCGTCCGGCAACGACTGGTCTGGCTTCCATTTTGGCCTTGCACTCCGGGCAAGATCCTCTTGTGCCGATATCGGCGAGAGATAGACACGTCCCCGCGTGCCTTCGGCCACGATGGCCATCAGTCGTGCACCTAGCCTGCCCGCTTTTCCCTCGGCCTTAACGTAGTCGCCGACGATCGGCGACCCTGACATAAGGCAACGGAAGTTCGCGCCGCGCGCCAGCTTCGTCCCGTCCGTCGCCGCCTCAGCATTCCTCGGCTTGCCTGCCTTCACCATGAAGCGATAGGAGCCAGCCTCAATCACCGGCTCGACATAGGCCTCCCTGCCTGCCTTTGTCGACAGCATAAAGGTGGAAACCAGCGGCACCTCCACGTTAGCGAAGGCCGGGTTTGGGCTCCTAACCGTACGGGCCCACAGCCAGGCGATTATGCTGAGCGACTTGCCCACATAGGGTGTCAAGTCCGGTCGATCGCCCGCCATATCGGATGTGATCTCAATCTTGGGGTATAGCTGACCTACGCGTCCTTCAGCCTCATGGAGCATCCACTGGCCGTAGTACCGTATGTCATCCGCGAGGCCCTGCGCTCCTTTACTGTTCCATTTGCCGCCCGCAGCAAGTTCTGCCCTTGCCGTCGGGTTAACAGGTGATGAACCCGCGAATTTTGGCGGGATCTCGATCATCGCCTTGTTGATCAACACCGCCACCGGATTGAGATCGCTCGCACAAGCCTCGAGCCCGAGGCGCTGCGCCTCAAGCGGGATCGCGCCACTACCCGCAAAAGGATCGTGGAAATACGGTAACCTATTTCGGTCGAATAATTCCTTCGCACTCGGATCATCAACGTTTTCGGCACAGGCTCGCCGCCAGCTTGTCCATATTTCGTCGCGCGCTCGTTGCAACACCGCTTCGTTAGTTGTGTTCTCCCACTTAACGAGATCTTCGATGATACGGAACAGACGTGCGCGCTCCTTCTCCTGCGCTTTCTCGGTCCGAAACAGATCCGGGAATGACGACGGATCGTCAACCATCTGCGAAAAGATAACTGCGCGCGCCGCGGCAAGAGGGCGCTGTGCCCACCACTTATGGAGCGTCGTGGGATACCCTGCGGGCGCCTTCCTTTTCCGAAGCGAACCTTCCGCGTTGATCGCTTCCAGCGGCAAAGCTACTTCGATCAATTTCTTGCGTGTCCGCGTCATAGTTCAATCTCCTCGGAGTCGAACCGCAGGCGATGGTGACGCGACATTCTCAGCTCCCCAAAAAGAGAGCCGTCAGAGAGGACACTTCCGTAAAACCTTCCCCCGTCGATTTCGCTCGGGAACTCCCGCTGTTGCGGCTCGAGCGACATCAAGCCCGTCGCGGCGGGCTGACCGGACGTGCCCCCGAGGGCATGGACGATGTCTAGATCGAGGCCAATCACCTCCAGGCACACCCCAGCGAAAGGCTCCAAGAACCAATACGGCCACTCATCGATGAATTCCCAAAAATCTTCGTCGACACGGCCACTCGGCGACCACGGCCGGATCGATGCCAGCGTGACCACATAGGAACGGCCGCCGAGCCGCAGCAAGCGCACCGTTCGACGTTGCGGCTCCCCTGCCCTGGTCCGGA
This sequence comes from Rhizobiaceae bacterium, assembly GCA_035503715.1. Classification (GTDB taxonomy): domain Bacteria; phylum Pseudomonadota; class Alphaproteobacteria; order Rhizobiales; family Rhizobiaceae; genus OAS926. Next base: position 4,757 of record DATJTE010000186.1, read on the forward strand.
GCCGCTCCGCGACATCGGCGAATCCCATGAGCGCAAGCCAGGATGCATAGTTCGCGCGGCGGATCGCATCGGGCTGGATCTCAATCGGAGGCTCGGGCTGCCCGGGTTCCGGGTCTACGAATGCCAGGAGCGATGGCTCCTCAAACAGATCGTCGGCTTCCCGGAGGAACGTCCCGATCGCAAAATTCTTGCGCGGTTGCGGTGTCAGAACGCGATCC
>DATJTE010000187.1:0-9239 GCA_035503715.1 Rhizobiaceae bacterium
ACGGTTACTTCGAAATCCGCGCCAAGATCCCGGTCGGCACCGGCGTCTGGCCCGCGTTCTGGATGCTCTCCGACGATGGCGGCTGGCCGCCGGAGATCGACATCATGGAAGGACGCGGACAGCAGCCGGGCGACATGGTGATGACCACGCATTGGCGGATTCCTTCCACGCAGAAGATCCAGTCCTGCGGCTTCGACTTCCAGCTCGCGGACGCGTCGGTAGCCTTCCACGAATACGGCGTGCTGTGGCTGCCGGACCGGATCGTCTACATGATCGATCGCAAGCCCGTATCCGACATCGCGGTCCCCGTCGGCTTCGAGGACCCCATGTACATGATCGTCAACCTGGCGATGGGCTCCAAATGGTTCGGCGGTGTCGGCGTGGTCGACGGCGAATCGCCGCAGATGGTCGAATTCCAGATCGACCGCATTTCGGCCTATCAAGTCGATCCGTTCAAGCCGTATAAGCCCCTGGACGGCGTCAAGCCGATCAAAGCGCGCTTCGAGGGGCAAATCTTCAGAGGGGAAGTCGATGTCCGGTAGTTTCTCACGCCGGTGTTTTGCCAAGCTCGCGGGTCTCGCCGGTTTTGGAATGATGTCGCCGGCTGCGGCGCAGGACAGCCGTACCGCGCCGCCCGCCGCCCACGTCGGCGCGAGCTTTCCCAACGGCTTCATCTGGGGCACGGCGACCTCGGCCTATCAGATCGAAGGCGCGGTTCACGAGGACGGCCGCGGTCAATCGATCTGGGATACGTTCAGCCACACGCCCGGCAAGATCGGTGACGACACCAACGCCGATCGCGCCAACGATCACTACCACCTCTACAAGGACGACGTTCGGCTCATCAAGGAACTCGGCGTCAAGGCCTATCGCTTCTCGATCGCCTGGCCGCGCGTGTTTCCGGATGGCGACGGCAAGCCGAATCCGAAGGGCCTCGATTTCTACGACCGCCTGGTCGACGAGCTGTTGGCGCAGGGGATCGAGCCCTTCGCGACGCTTTATCATTGGGATCTGCCGCAATCGCTGCAGGATCGCTTCGGCGGCTGGCAATCGGATACGACGTCCAAGGCCTTCGGCGACTACTCCGGATACGTCGCGAAGAGGCTGAGCGATCGCGTCAAGAACTTCTTCACGCTCAACGAGGCCGGACGCTTTCTCAACTTCGGTTACGGCTGGGGCATCGACGCTCCCGGCCTCAAGCTGCCTACCGGCGAATTGAACCAGGCCCGCCACCACGTGGTGCTCGGTCACGGGCTTGCGGTGCAGGCGATCCGCGCCAGCGCGCAAGCCGGCACCAGAGTGGGCCTCGCCGAAAACATCGCGGCCTGTGTTCCCGCGATCGATCAGCCGGAGCATGTGCGCGCCACCGAGATGGCGACGCGCGAGCTCAACGCCGGCATCCTCGGCGTGATCCTCGAGGGCAAATATACCGAAGGTTATCTCGCCTATGCCGGCAAGGACGCGCCGAAATTCACTGCCGAAGAACTGAGCATCATCGGCTCCAAGATCGATTTCGTCGGCCTCAATATCTATGCGCCGCAATTCTATGTGCTGGCGAAGGACGATGGCTCGCCGGGTTTCCACGTGCTGCCCTTCCCCTCGTCCTTCCCGCACATGAAATCCGAGTGGCTTCGGATCGGTCCGGAGACCGCCTATTGGGTACCGCGGATCACGGCAAAGATCTGGAACGTCGACACCATCTATATCAGCGAGAACGGAACGTCGTCGGAGGACAAGGTTTCGGCCGACGGCAAGGTCTACGATCTCGACCGCATCATGTATCTACGCAACTACCTCGTCCAGTTGCAGCGCGCGATCGCCGAGGGCGTGCCGGTGCGCGGTTATTTCCTCTGGAGCCTGATGGACAATTTCGAGTGGATCTTCGGCTTCGAACAGCGCTTCGGCCTCTACCGCGTCGATTTCGATACGTTGAAGCGCTCGCCGAAACTCAGCGTGTCGTTTTACCGCGACGTGATCTCGCGGAACGCGATCAGCTCGTAAATCCTAATAAGCGACAAACCTGTTGTCGGCCTTGTCGATGAAATTGACGGGGACGCCGCGCGACACCATCGTCGACAGGCGTTGCGCATCCCAGTTGGTCAGCCGCACGCAGCCGTGCGAGGCCGCCTTGCCGACCATCGAGGGCTCAGCCGTGCCGTGAATGCCATAGCTCGGTTTCGACAGCGCGATCCAGGTCGTGCCGAGCGGACTGTTCGGCCCCGGCGCCAGCTCGAACGGCTTCTGGGTCTCGATTTCCTTGAACTGATATTTCGGATTGTAGTGGAAGGACGGATCGGAGTTGACCGACGTCACCTTCAGCGTCCCTGATGGCGTCGGCTTGTCCTCGCTACCGACGGAAGCCGGAAAGAACGCGATCATCTCGCCCTTGCTCGAGTAGACCTTCACCGTCTGCCGATCCTTGTCGACCTCGATGCGGGCTGCATTGGGCGATTTGGGATCAGTCAGCACATTGGCAACGACGATCTCCTCGCCGGCGACCGAGAACGTAGCGCCGGGATTGAGCCTGGAGAGCAGTTCGGGGCTCATGTGAAATTTTTCCGCCAGTGCCTCGCGGACACCGGCGTAGCCCAGCGACTTGAAGGACGTCATGTCCTCCAGCTTCGCCGGGAGCTGAAAAAACGGTCCCTTCAAATCGTCGCTCGTGATCGTGTAATCGGTCAGGACCGGAACGATGGCTCCGGAGGTGAGCTCATCCCAGAATGCCCGGCTCCATCCGGTGTCCACGGGCATGTTGTGGATTTCCGCGAATGCCTCGATCGCTTCGTCCAGGCGTGGCGAGTATTTGCCGTCGATCTCGCCTGCGGAAATATTGGCGCGGTCGAGCAGAACCTGCGCCTTCACCACCGCAGGCACGACCTCCCCACCTTGATCGGCCGCGGCGAAGTCAGCCGTGATGAAGGTGTAGGGGTCCACCTCCGACGCGTGCGCCGCGAGTGGCAATAATATCGCGATCAGGCAAAGGCGGATTCTCAAATCGACATCCGGAATCATGGCTCCATGGTCGAAGCGTCAAAATGTCAGCGGCGGCTGTATCGTCAATTCAACAATCCGCGACAGCACCTGCCAACCCGGTAAACCGAGCCACTAAGACTTTACAGACGAGCGAGGCTTGCGGAAATAACCTGGGGCATGATCCCGAAGAGTGTGCAGCGATTTTCCGAAAAGATCATGCTCGAACAAGAGCCTAGACCCGTGCGTGGTGCGGCCGGAACAGGCGGCCCTTTTCAGTGATCGCAGCGATCGCGAGCGCGCCCAGCGCACAGATCACGAAACCGGTCGCGAACGGCAGCAAGGTACCGTCGTAGCTCTGTCCGATCAGCATGCCGATGCCGATGGCGAGCAGCGTTGTGACCGATCCATAAAGCGACGACGCGGTGCCGGCGATATTGCCATGCGGCTCCATCGCTAGCGCCGTGAAATTGGCCATCATCAGTCCGAACGCGAACATCATCAGTGCCGACAGCACCATGAACAGCGAGAGCGGCAGCATCTGCAGCTTCACCGCGACCAGCATGCAAATCGCAACCAGGGCGAAGATGATGAGAGCGCCGTGCGAGATCACGCGCATGCCGAGCCGCCCGACCAGCCGGGAATTGACGAAACCGGCGATGGCGACACCCGTGGCGATGGCTGCGAAGGCAAGCGGGAAATAGTGGCCGAGCTTGAAGATGTCGGTGAACACCTGTTGTGCCGCGAACACGAAGGCGAACATCGTGCCCCAGACGCCTCCGCAGGCAAGCGCATAGCCGAGCGTCTGCCGGCTGGTGACCGTCTGCCGGAACGCCGACAGCACGTCGCCGAGCGCGAGCGACTTGCGCATTTCAACAGGCAGCGTCTCCGGCATGCGCAGCGCGCTCCAGATCAATGTCGCCATGCCATAGACCATCAGCACCACGAAAATGCCGCGCCATTGCGCCCACAGCATCACCGCCTGGCCGAACGAGGGCGCGACCACGGGCACCGCGATGAAGACCATCATGGCGAGCGACATCACACCTGCCATGCGGCGGCCCGCGTAGCAATCGCGGACGATCGAGACGGCGATCACGCGCGTCGCCGAGGTACCGAGCCCCTGCAGCGCACGGGCGAGCAGCAGCGTCTCGAACGACGGCGCGGCGATCGCGAGCACGCTTGCGATGCTGTAGAGGATCATGCCGCCCAGCAGCACGGGCCGGCGGCCGAAGCGATCCGACAGCGGCCCCATCACGAATTGCCCGACGCCGAAGCCGATCAGGAAGGTCGACAGCACGAGTTGCGCCTGGTTGGCGACCCCGATCTGGAACGAGGCGCGGATGTTGGGCAGCGCCGGCAACATCATGTCCATCGCCAGGGGATTCAGCGCCATGACGGCGGCGATCGCGACAACGAATTCGGGGAAGCCCATCGGGCGGTGGCCTGAGGAGACCCAGGCGTCGGCATTGATTTCAGTCACTTAGCACCTCTGCGAAGGCTGATTTAGTCAACCTTGCTGCGATGCACAATATCCAGATTAGGAATAGGTGACCGTCGGAGCAGGATTAGGTCGCCCGCGGCCTCGGCAATATCTCGCTCATTTGGCGCCGAGCATCGCCTTCAGCTTCATCACCGCGCTGTCGGGCGTGGTCAGCACCGGCTTGCCGGTGGCCTGTGCCACCTTCCCGGCTGCCGGCGCCATGCTGTATTGGGCGAGCGCGATGACGTCGCAGTCGCGCAACTCTTTCGACGCCTCCGTCACGAGGCTGTCATGCTCGGCGCGGTCGCCGCGATCCAGCGCCGCCATCGCGCCTTCCGCGAGCTTCAGCTTGAGTTCGATGGAAGCTGGAAACTCCCGCGGCATCGAGGCCAGTGTCGGTGGAAACGACGACAGCAGCCCGACCTTGCGGCCGCTTTTCGCGGCCTGTTCGATCATCGCCTCGTTCGGCTTCAGGACCGGCATCGGCGCATGCGCGCCCGCGACCGCCTCAATGCATGGACCGAACGCCGAACAGGTAAAGAGGATACCGTCGGCTCCCGTGCCCGCCGCGTAACGGCCGATGCTGAGGAAACGTTCGGTCATCGCATCGGTGAGCTTGCCGTCGCGCGCCAGATCGGCCGACAGGCTGTCGTCGAGCAGATTCATCAATTGTGCGTCGGGCCAGAGCTTCGCAAAGGAGGCCTCGATCGGCACGATCGAATGTTTCAGGGCGTGAACGAGCGTGATGCGCATGACTTGATCCGGCAGACGGCGCGGCAGATTTTCGGCCGCGCCGCTGCATCTTCCTTTACTTGAACGGGATGGCGTACATCAAGCCGCCCTTGGTCCAGAGGCCGTTCAATCCACGCTCGAGCTTTAGCGGGCTTGACTGGCCGACGTTGCGTTCGAATATCTCGCCATAATTGCCGGTAGCCTTGATGGCCTGCTGCATCCATTTATTGTCGAGCCCAAGGCGCGAACCGAGATCGCCGGAGGTGCCGAGCAGGCGCTGGATGGCCGGTGCCGGGGACTTGGCCATGTCATCGACATTGGCCTGCGTCACGCCGAGCTCTTCCGCCTCAACCAGGCCGTAATGCAGCCAGGTGACGATGTCGCTCCAGACCTCGTCACCGTTGCGGGTGAATGGTCCGAGCGGCTCCTTGCTGATGGTGGTCGGCAGCACGACATAGTCGGCCGGATTCGGCGCTGCAGTTGCGACCGCGCCGGCAAGCGCGGAGGCGTCCTGGGTCATGGCATCGCAACGGCCGCCGAAGAAGGTCTGGTACATCGTGTCGACGCGATCGAACACCAGCGGCTTCCAGTCGATATTGTTGGCGCGGCCGTAGTCGCCGAGCGTCACCTCATGCGTGGTGCCCTGGGCAACGCAGACGGTGGCGCCGTTCAGTCCCTTCAGATCCTTCACGCCGGTATCCTTCTTCACGACAAAGCCCTGGCCGTCATAGAAGTTGACCGGGCCCTGCCGCAGACCGAGCGTGGTGCCGCGCAGGAAAGTTTCGGTGGAATTGCGATAGAGCACATCGATCTCGCCCGACTGCAACGCAGTGTAGCGGTTCTGCGCGGTCAGCGCGACGTAGCGCACCTTGTTGGGGTCGCCGAGCACCCCGGCGGCGAGCGCGCGGCAGTAGTCGACATCGAGCCCCTTGAAGTTGCCTTGCGAGTCCGGCGTCGAGAAGCCGGCAAAGCCGGTGCTCACGCCGCATACCAGCGTGCCGCGCTGCTTGACGGTGTCGAGCGTGGCGGCCGAGACGGCCGATACACTCGCGACAAGCAAAGCGGCAGCAATCATTGTCCTCTTCATTTTCAGTCCTCCCTCCTAAAAACCGCGACAAAACAAAAACCTGGAGCCTGGTTCTGATCCAATCAGAACCAGCCTCTAGTGACCAACACTCCTCAACGCGCTGTCTACCGCAGCGCCAAGCCTGTCGACGATCGTGTCGATATCATCCGTCGTGCAGATATAGGGCGGCGCCAGCAACACGTGATCGCCGTTCTTCCCGTCGGCGGTGCCGCCCGATGGATAGCAGCCAAGCCCCCCTTCGAAGGCCGCCGCCTTGATCTTCTGATTGAGCTTCAGCGCGGGATCGAACGGCTTGCGCGTGGCGCGATCCTCGACCAGCTCGATCGCCTGGAACAGGCCGCGGCCGCGGATGTCGCCGACATGGCGATGATTGCCAAAGCGATCGGTCAACCGCCGCTCCAGATGCTTTCCCAGCTCCTTGACCCGGTCGAGCAGTTTCTCGTCGACGATGATCCGCTGCACTTCGAGCGCCGCGGCGCAGGCGAGCGGGTGCGCGAGATACGTATGACCATGCTGGAATGCGCCCGAGCCGTTCCGGATCGTATCGACGATCCGGTCGGTCGTGAGCATCGCGCCGATCGGCTGATAGCCGCCGCCCAGCCCCTTGGCGATCGCCTGGATGTCGGGCGCGATACCCTCCTGCTCCCATGCATGCAGCGTGCCGGTACGGCCCATGCCGCACATCACCTCGTCCAGGATGAGCAGCGCGCCATTCTTGGTACAGACGTCGCGCACGGCGCGGAAATAGCCCTCGGGCGCCGTCACGGCGCCGGCGGTGGCGCCGACCACGGGCTCGGCGATGAACGCGGCGACATTCTCAGGCCCGAGACGCTCGAATTCGGCGTCGAGCTCGGCCGCGAGCCGCGCAACGAAATCACGCTCGGATTCACTGTCGCGCTTTTCGTGGTAGGCAAAGGCCGGCGTAACATGGCTGAACGACGGCGACAGCAACGGCGCATAGGGTTCGCGCCGCCACGCATTGCCACCGGCCGACAGCGCGCCAAGCGTGTTGCCGTGATAGCTCTGGCGCCGCGCAATGAAGCGCTGACGCTGCGGCTGACCGGCCTCGATGAAATATTGCCGCGCGATCTTGATCGCAGCCTCGATCGCCTCCGATCCGCCGCTGACGAAATAGACATAAGCGAGCCCGCCGGGCTCGTGACCGACAAGATGCTCGGCGAGCGTCTCGGCGGCTTCCGACGAGAAAAACGCGGTGTGGGCATAGGCGAGCTTCGAGGCCTGCTTTTCCATCGCTGCAAGCACGCGTGGATGCTGGTGGCCGAGGCAGGACACCGCGGCGCCGCCGGAGGCGTCGAGCACCTTGCGTCCGTCCTCGCGGAACAGCCATACGCCCTCACCTCCCACCGCCTTGGGCGGCGTCTCGCGCAGGCTGCGGTGCAACACCCGGCTGTGGGCCATGATCATCAACCTCTCTCTGTGACGTATTGCGACATCGCCACCAGGCGGGCTTCGGTCGCTTCAAGGCGTTTCTTGGCAGCGCTCCCGCCAAGCGCAAACGTAACCGCGGCAAGCGATTGCGCGATCGCGATCGCACCGGTCAGACTTGGGAAAAATCCGGGCGAAGACGCCGCTTCGTAGAGCAGCACGTGGTCTGCGCCTTCCGCCATGGGCGCGCTCACCGAATCCGCGATCGCGATCAGGCGCGCACCGGCGCGGTGCGCGGCGCGGGCGGACAGCACGCTCGCCGTCGAATAGGGTGCGAAGCCGATCACCACCGCGGCGTCGCCCGACCGGAAAGCGCCGAAGTCGAGATCTTCCGGTCCCGAGCCGCCGACGAGCTGCACGTCGTCGGGGCGAAACAGGCGAAGCTGGTAGTTGAGCAGTTCTGCCACGCTGCGGCAGCTGCGGAATCCGGAGATCCAGATGCGGCGCGCCGCGCGCAAGGCGCGCGCGGCGGTTGCAACTTCATCCGGCGAAATGCGGGTAAGGCCGGCGGCCTCGGCCTCGAGCTTGTCGGAGACCAGCGACACGTCGGCGTGGGGGCCCGGCCTTCGTCCGCGCGCACGGCCCGAGAACGGCGACGACTGCGCCGGCCGGCGCGCCTCGGTCAGGGCCGCCCGCAACCCGTCCCAGCCGGAATATCCCAGCGCCTTGGCAAGCCGGGTGAAGGAAGCAGGATCGGCCCCCGCGACCGAAGCGAGCTCGCGCATCGAGCGCGTGGTCGCGTCATAGTCATTCGCCGCGACGAAACGGCCGACTTCCTGCAGACGCATCGGCAGTGAGGGCAATGCGCTGCAGAGCTCGTTCAACGGCGAGGATTTCGACGGCTGCTCGGCCATGAAACAAATGTTGCATATTTAAATTTTCGGTGCAACATATGAAACGCGCCCACCGCGCCAGGCCGAGACCGCCGCTTCGCGAACAGGATTCTTGTGCTGTGACGACATCGATGCCGAAACGCCCTCCCCGCCAGCGGATGCGGTTCTCGCTGAAGGACGATCAATTTCGGGGATTGCTCTGGCAGATCGCGGTGGTCGGCATCGCGGTAGCGATCGTTGCATGGCTCTGGTCGAATGCCATCCACAATCTGTCGGTGCGGCGCATCTCGACCGGCTTTGCCTTCCTCGGCCGCGAAGCCGGGATGCCGATCGTGGATACCTGGCTCGCCTATAATCCGAGAGACACTTACCTGTGGGCCTTCGTCGTCGGCCTGGTCAACACGTTGCGCGTCGCCGTGATCGGGATCGTGCTTGCGACGATCATCGGCACCCTGGTCGGCATCGCACGGCTGTCTTCCAACTGGCTGCTGTCGCGGCTTGCCGCCATCTATGTCGAAGTGCTGCGCGACGTTCCGCCACTGCTGCAACTGCTGTTCTGGTACGTGCTGATGCAGGGGTTGCCGCCGGCGCGCGGCGCCTGGAAGCCGATCGGAGGCGTCTATCTTTCCAACCGCGGACTGGTCGTGCCGTCGATTTCGCTCGATGGCGGCCAGTTCTGGGTGATCGG
>DATJTE010000188.1:0-29699 GCA_035503715.1 Rhizobiaceae bacterium
CCACAATCGTCATGGAATATTCTGCGGCTCGCTCTCGTTAGCAGCTCCGGAATGCAGTAATTTCAGCGCTTTAGCGCGGGAGGATAATGCTCATGGCAACGTTCATCGGCACTAACGCTAACGAAACCATCACAGCGACCCTGGTGTCGCCCACGGTCACGGCAATCGGAGGGATAACACCCGGCGCAGGAGGTGACATAATCAATGCGGGCGGCGGTGACGACATACTGAATGGTGACGGCGGCGACGATCAGCTCTTCGGCGACGCTGGTAACGACCGTATGATCTGGACCGCTGGAGGCGGCACGGACCTTTTCGAAGGCGGCGCCGATGAAGACACCGCCGAGATCAACGGCGGCAGTGGCGGAGAAGCCTTCACAGTAACTGCCAACGGCGCACGCGTGCGGTTTGACCGCCTCAATCCCGACGCGTTCTCGCTCGACATCGGCACAACGGAACGCCTCGTCCTCAACATGGGCGGCGGCAACGACGTCCTTTCCACGACCGGTAATCTGGCGGCCCTTATCTCGATCACGGTGGATGGCGGCGCCGGCAACGACGTGATCTTCGGTTCTAACGGCGTCGATCGTCTCCTGGGCGGTATCGGCGATGATTTCATCGACGGCCAGCAGGGCAACGACCGCGCCTTCCTCGGTGACGGCAACGATGTGTTCCAGTGGGATCCCGGCGACGGCAGCGATGTGATCGAAGGACAGACGGGCACCGACACGCTGCTGTTCAACGGCAGCGCCGGCAACGAGATTTTCGCCGCCTCCGCCAATGGCGCGCGTGTACTTTTCGCCCGCAATCTTGGCAACATCACCATGGACATCAACGATGTCGAGCGGCTGGATCTGAACGCGCTTGGCGGCACCGACGAGATCATTGTCAATAGCCTAACCGCGACCGACCTCACGAACATCAACGTCAATCTGTCCGGCACGATTGGCGGCACAGCCGGCGACGCGGCAGTGGATACAGTCAGAGTCAACGGAAGCGCCGCCGCGAACAGCCTTTCGCTCAGCACGATTGTCAACCGCTCGAACGTCAATGTGCTGGTGGCGGAGCTGGTGGACACAGTGACGGTACAAGCGCTCGCGGGCAATGACACGATCGAGGTAGGCCGATACCTGGGAGCGATCGCGATCAATGGCGGCACCCAGATCGACACAGTCACCTATCTCCAGGCGACCGCCGGGGTCGGGGTCAACCTCATCAATCCGGCAAGCAACGGCGGCGCGGCCGTCGGACACACATATGTTTCGATCGAGAACGTAAGCGGTAGCACGCGCAACGATCTTCTGACCGGCAACAACGCCGCCAACATTCTGAACGGGCGGGCCGGAAATGACACACTGATGGGCGGGCTCGGCAATGACGTGCTGATCGGCGACGCCGGCAGGGACACGATGACAGGCCAAGCCGGCTCCGACATCTTCCGTTTCCTGAACAAGACGCATTCGTTCGGTGCCAACACCGACACGATCACCGATTTCGACGACGGAGGCACCGGTGACAGGATCGACGTATCCGCGCTCTTCGGTGCGCCGATGACTTATCGCCACAACCTCGCTTTTACCGCGGCAGGCCAGGTCCGCGTGCTCGATGTCACCGGGCCGGACGTGATCGTGCACGTCAACACAGGGGGCTCGCTCGCAGCGGATTTCCAGCTACGCCTCAAGGCAACGACGCTCGCCTCCATGGCCGCCAACGATTTCGTGCTTTAGCTACGGCTTCGGATCGGCCTTCAGATAGACGATCAGATCGGCAATCATCTTGTCGTCCTTCAGGCCGGCAAAGGCCATGCTGCCGCCGGGCACCTTCGCCTTTGGCGCCCTGAGATACTCGGCAAGGTTCGGCTCGTCCCAGACAAGGCCTGCTGAACCCGCCTCTTTCATCGCCTTGGAATAGTTGAAGGTTTCGAGCGATCCGGCAGGCCTGCCGACAATGCCGACCAGATGCGGGCCGACCTTGTTCATCTCCTTTTCCGCCTCGTGACAGGGCCGGCAGCGGTTGAAGACCGATTTTCCGGCGGCGGCATCCTGCGCGTATGAGGTTTGCAGAGAAACGAAAGACAGGATGGCAGCGAAAAAGATCGTTCTCAAGGGAGGCTCCTGGCGTTCGGCTGGGGTATCGCGACCCTAGCCAACTCGAAGCGGCGAGATCAACCGCGAGCGGCGATGGCGGTTAAGTTTAAGCGAAGCCGATCAGATCCTCGGGCGCGACACGGCCCATTTCTTCTTCCCAGTGCCGGCGGCACAGCGACACATAGACATCCTTGCCGATGGCGACCTGCGCGCCCTGCTTCGCCACTTTACCGTCCGGCCCGAGCCTGACCACCATTGTCGCCTTGCGGCCGCAGCGGCAGATGGTGCGCACCTCGCGCAACTCGTCGGCGATCGCGAGCAGCGCTTTCGAGCCGGAGAACAGATTGCCCTGGAAGTCGGTCCTAAGACCATAACACATCACCGGAATGTTCAGCCGGTCCGCGATGCGCGCCAACTGCCACGCCTGCTCTTCGTCCAGGAACTGCGCCTCATCGACAAAGACGCAATGGACCGGCGTCGACTGATTGTGCTCTTTCACCCGCGCGAACAGATCGTCGCCGTCGCGGAACATCTCTGCATCCGACTCCAGTCCGATACGGGTCGAAATGTAGCCCGCGTCGCCCTTGCGGTAATGCCCGGCAACGAACAGCATGGTCGTCATGCCGCGTTCGCGGTAGTTGTAGGACGCCTGCAGGAGCATGGTCGACTTGCCGGCGTCCATCGCCGCATAGTGGAAGTAGAGTTTGGCCATCCGCCTTCGTTAGCCAATCCGCCGGAAGGATTGGAGTCGCGCCGCGCTGGATTTCCCCGGAAAACGCCATCCGCTGTCGCTGCAAGCACAACTGACGCCGCGTCCGGACCGGTTGCGGCTTGAATCCCCGCAAAAATGGTGTTTGGCTTGGCTCACAAGAAACATTTTCAGCCAACAGCCTATCAATGGGAGAAAAATCAATGACTTCGATGAAATCGATCGTGGCGGGCCTGTGCCTTTCGACCGCGATCTGGTCGGGCGCGGCGCTGGCCGCCGATCCGGAAAGCTGCAAGGCCGTGCGTTTCTCCGATGTCGGCTGGACCGACATCACCGCCACAACCGCAACCGCATCCGTCATCCTGACTGCGCTTGGCTATGAGCCGTCGGTCGAAATCCTCTCCGTGCCTGTGACCTATGCATCGCTGAAAAGCGGCGACATCGACGTTTTCCTCGGCAACTGGATGCCGACGATGGAAGCCGACATCGCGCCGTTCCGCGAGGACAAGTCGGTCGAAACGCTGGTGACCAACCTCGAAGGCGCGAAATACACGCTTGCCGTGCCGAAATACACGTTCGACGCCGGCCTGAAGAGCTTCGCCGACATCGCCAAGTTCAAGGACAAGCTCGGCAACAAGATCTACGGCATCGAAGCCGGCAATGACGGCAACCGGTTGATCCTCGACATGATCTCGGCCAACAAGTTCGACCTTGCCGGGTTCGAACTGGTCGAAAGCTCGGAAGCCGGCATGCTGTCGGCGGTCCAGAAGGCAGCAGGCTCCAAGGAGGACGTCGTGTTCCTTGGCTGGGAGCCGCACCCGATGAACGCCAACATCGAGATGGCCTATCTCGAAGGTGGCGACGATGTGTTCGGTCCGAACTATGGCGGCGCCACGGTGCACACCAATGTGCGCGCCGGTTACACCACCGAGTGCCCGAATGTCGGGGCGCTGCTGAAGAACATGGTCTTCTCGCTCAAGATGGAGAACGAGATCATGGGCGCCATCCTGAACGACGGCAAGGATCCGCAGGCCGCGGCAACGGAGTGGCTGAAGGCCAATCCGGATGCAGTCGCACCTTGGCTCGCCGGCGTCACCACGCTCGATGGCGGCGACGCGACGGCGGCCGTGAAAACGGCGCTCGGCGGCTGATCGACGCCGGTCGGTTCAGCATTTTCCGGGCGGCCGTTTCGACAGGACGGCCGCCCGTTTTGATTGAGGGGACAAGAGAATGGATCCGATCGAGACACTCATCGGCGTGTTCCAAGGGACGTACAAGATTCCAGTCGGCCGGTGGGGCAAGTCCTTCTTCGATTTCCTCACCGCCAATTTTTCCTGGTTCTTTGACTCCATCGCGGATGGACTGACCTTCGTTCTCGACGGACTGGTCGACAAGCTCAACGACATCCCGGCCGTCGTGCTGGCGCTGCTGATCGCCGGGCTTGCCTGGTGGCTGCAGAAATCCTGGAAGCTTGGCGTCGCGGTGCTGATCGGCCTGCTGTTCATCATGAACCAGGGCCTGTGGAAAGAGACGGTCGAAACCCTCGTCCTCGTCGTGGCCTCCGCTGCGGCCTCCATGGCAATCGGCATCCCGGTTGGCATCTGGGCGGCGCACAGCGAGCGCGTCTGGCGCATCCTCCAGCCGATCCTCGACCTGATGCAGACCATGCCGACCTTCGTCTACCTGATCCCGGTGCTGATCCTGTTCGGTCTTGGCATCGCGCCGGGCCTGATCGTCACCATCATCTTCGCCGCACCCGCGCCGATCCGCCTCACCTATCTCGGCATCATGTCGGTGCCGAAGCCGATGCTTGAAGCAGGGGCCGCATTCGGCGCCACCAAACGGCAGTTGCTCTGGAAGGTTGAACTGCCGGCCGCATTGCCGACGATTATGGCCGGGCTCACGCAGTGCATCATGCTCTGCCTGTCGATGGTCGTCATCGCCGCGCTGATCGGCGCCAACGGTCTCGGCAAGCCGGTCGTGCGTGCCTTGAATACGGTCAACATTCCGCTCGGCCTCGAAGCAGGTCTGGCCATCGTCGTTCTGGCAATCGTGCTTGACCGCATGAGCCGCGTCTCGACGGGAGGCGCACGATGAACGCTCCCGTCAACGCCGTCGTCGATTTCAAGAACGTCGACATCGTGTTCGGGGCCGATCGCGCCGGCGCGCTGGCGATGATCGACAAAGGCGCGACGCGCGCCGAGATCCTCGAAAAGACCGGATCGGTGCTCGGCTGCGCGGGCGCGAACCTGACCGTGCATGAGGGCGAAATTTCCGTGCTGATGGGCCTGTCCGGCTCGGGCAAATCCACGCTGCTGCGGGCGGTGAATCTGCTCAACGTTCCGGCGCGCGGCAATGTCTTCGTCAGGGATGGCGACAAGACCGTCGATGTCGCCAATTGCGACGCCAACACCTTACGCCGCATCCGCCAGAAGCAGGTGGCGATGGTGTTCCAGCAATTCGCGCTGCTGCCGTGGCGGACGGTCGAGGAGAATGTCGGCTTTGGCCTTGAGCTGGCCGGCGTTCCGGACGCTGAGCGCAAGGAACGCGTCACGCGGCAATTGAAGCTGGTCGGCCTCGACCAGTGGGCGAAGAAATATGCGCATGAGCTTTCAGGCGGCATGCAGCAGCGCGTCGGCCTGGCTCGCGCCTTCGCCACCGAGGCGCCGATCCTGCTGATGGACGAGCCGTTCTCCGCGCTCGACCCGCTGATCCGCACAAAACTGCAGGACGAGCTGCTGCAGCTTCAGAAGACACTGAAGAAGACGATCATTTTCGTCAGCCACGATCTGGAGGAGGCGCTGAAAATAGGTTCGCACATCACCATCATGGAGGGCGGGCGGATCGTCCAGACGGGCGCGCCGGAAGACATCGTGCTCAGGCCCGCCAACGACTACGTCCGCGACTTCATCGCCAATGTGAACCCGCTCTCGGTGCTCACCGCCTGGAACGTCATGCGCTCGATCCACGAACTGGAGCAGGAGGACGGCTGGATCTGGCTCGACCGCCGCAAAACGACGCGCTTCAGGATCGACGCCGACGGTCTGGTCGCGGCGGCCGAGCGCGACGGCAAGCCGGCGGTGTGGATGTCCTGCGCCGATGTCGAACAGCAGCCCGAAGAAGCGTCTCAGGTGTTCTGGGCGACGCCCGGCACATCGCTGAAGACCGTCATGCTCGCCATGCACCGTTCGCAGACAGCACCTGTGGCGCTGTTCGACGAGAAGTCGAAATTCGTCGGCGCGATCGGCGTGCGAGACGTGCTCTCCGCAGTGTTGCGGAGGTAGCATCGAGGTGGCCTCCACGTCTGACGCTCCGCTGTCTCCGGAGACAATCAACCGTCTCGAGGCGGCGGTTCCGCCAGCGCTCGCCTTCCTCGCGGGCATGCAGCTTGAAATCTTCTCCGCCATGGCCAGCGGGCCTCGGAAAGCAGCCGACATTGCCGTGAGTGTCGGGGCTCCCGCCGACCGCATCGAGCGACTTCTGCGCGCACTGGTGCTGACCGACCTTGTTGTCATGGACGAAGACCGCTTTGCGAACAGTGCGGAAGCGGCGGCTTTTCTGGTCAAAGGCGAGCCTGGCTATGTCGGTGGGACCCATGAGCTGACCAGCGACATCTGGTTCGCCGACATGCAGACAGCAAAATCGGTTCGCAGCGGCCGCCCTGCCGCGCAGTATGATTTCTCGCACATGGAGACGGAGGCGCTGACCGCCTTTCTGCGCGGGTTGCGGACCTATGCAACGAAGACTGGAGCTGCGCTGGCCGAGACGTTCGACTTCTCCAGATGCGGCTCCGTGATCGATATCGGCGGCGGTTCGGGGGCTGCGCTGTTCGGGTTGATCGACGCGAACCCCTCCATGCGGGGAACCCTATTCGAACTGGCACCCGTTGCTGAAGCGGCACGGCCAATGATCGCAGAGACAAACTATGCAGACCGGATCTCGATCGAGGTCGGCGACATACTGGCCTCGGCGCCGGCCGGCCGCCACGATGCCGCTCTGCTCCGCGCGGTCGTCCAGGTTCTGGGGCCTGAGGATGCGGCGAAGGCGATTGCGAACGCCTGCCAGTGCCTGTCTCCCGGAGGCAGCATCTACATCACCGGCGCAGGCATCCTTGATGACGGCGGGATGTCGCCCGCATCTGCGGTATACCTTGATCTGACGCTGATGAACTTCTACCCGCAAGGTGCCTCTCGCACTGTGTCGCAGCACTTTCGTTGGCTGAGCGATGCAGGCTGCACAGACTGCCGTGCGACGCGGCTGAAGAGCGGATCGACCGTGATCAGCGCGATCAAGGCTTAGCGTGTAACCATCGCAAGTGCCGAAGGACAACGGATCATGGATTTCCTCTATACCGGGCTGGCCAAGGCCAAGACGACGCTGATCCTCGCGCATGGCGCGGGCGGGCCGATGGATTCGGACTGGATGAACAAAATGGCGGACGTGTTCGCCGCGCATGGCGTGCGCACCGCGCGCTTCGAGTTCGGGTACATGGCGGCGCGGCGCAGCGGCGAGCGCAAGCCGCCCTCGCCGGCCAATGTGCTGATCGGCCAGTATGTCGGCGCGATCAATGCGGTGGAGAAATCCGGCAAGCTTTTGATCGGCGGCAAGTCGCTTGGCGGGCGCATGGCCTCGATGATCGCCGACAAGCAGTATAAGGACGGCGCGATCGCCGGGCTGGCGTGCCTCGGC
The DNA here is from genome assembly GCA_035503715.1 of Rhizobiaceae bacterium. Classification (GTDB taxonomy): domain Bacteria; phylum Pseudomonadota; class Alphaproteobacteria; order Rhizobiales; family Rhizobiaceae; genus OAS926. The sequence continues at coordinate 7,486 of DATJTE010000188.1, forward strand.
TATCCGTTCCATCCGCCCGGCCAGCCGGAAAAACTGCGCACCGACCATCTCGAAAACCTCGTCTGCCCGACGCTGATTTTTCAGGGCGAGCGCGACCCCTTCGGCACGAAGGACGAGGTCGCGACCTACACGCTGTCGAAGGCGATCGACATACGCTGGATGGAAGACGGCGAGCACGATCTGAAGCCGCGCAAGGCGTCGGGCAAGACGCTCGCCGACCATATGGAAACCATCGCGAAGACCGTCGCGGCGTTCTGAATTGCAGCAGCCGTCAGGAGTGTCGGCTGACGGCTGAACCATCCTGCGATTTCCGCGTTTCTTCCTGTTCAGACGAGAAGGGAGAAGATCATGCTCAAGGACAAATCCTCCACGGCGATCGTGCCCACCAAGGACATCAAGCGCGCCCGCAAGTTCTACGAGGACACGCTCGGTCTCGAACTGGCGGGCAGCGAGATGGGTGACGACGTGCTTGAATTTCGCACCGGCGACACCTCGCTGACCGTGTACAAATCCGACTATGCCGGCACAAACCAGGCCAATGCGGTCGCCTGGGGCGTCGGCGACGAGATCGAGACGATCACCTCCGACCTGAAGAAGAAGGGTGTGAAGTTCGAGCACTACGACATGGAGGGCGCCAGCTATAAGGACGGCATCCATACCATGGGCGATTTCCGCGCCGTCTGGTTCAAGGATCCGGACGGGAATATTCTGCATCTGAATTCGGCGGCTTAAGGAATTGGCCCGCTTTCGCGGGCCATTTTTGATCGCACTACCTTTCGGGAGCCAAGGGATCATTCGGAAGCTGCGGCAAGCTGCTCATACTTCTGGGCGGCGCTTTCAGTTCGCGGGGCGACAGCGCTCCACTGGTTGCGCATCTCGCGCCGGCGGCCGTTCCGCGCCGCAGCGTGTTGTGGGCGATGATCGCCATAACAGGGCCGGGCGTGACGAGAACCAAAAGCGTCGCGGCCGAGAACTGGACAAGGCTGGTCCAGTCCACGTCTAAGGCTTGCGGCCGATCACCGCGCCGTTCGCGGCGGGTGCGTCGAACCAGACCGTCTCGATGTGGCGAAATCCGGCTTCCTCGAGCCACGCCGAATATTCGGCTGGCGTGTAGTTTTGTCCTCCTTCCGTCTCGATCAGCATATTGAGGCTCATCAGCGCGGCAGGCGCCGGTCCGGTCTTTTCGTCATTGACAAGAAGCTCGCTGATGACGACTACGCCACCACTCGGCAAAGCCTCGAAACAGCGGCTGAGCAGGGCGCGGTTCTTCACCTCGTCCCAATCGTGCAGGATCATCGACAGCAGGTGCGCGTCATGCCCTTCCGGAAGACCGTCGAAGAAGCTGCCGCCAGCGGTCTCGATGCGGTCGGTCAGGCCGGCCTCGGCAATCTTGCCTGCGGCGATCTTGGCGACATGCGGCAGGTCAAACACGGTCGCGTTGAGCTCGTCATACTGTTTGCAAAGCTCGATGTCGTACGCGCCCGACCCGCCGCCGATGTCCAGAAGGCGGCGGAAATGACTGAACTCCACGGCTTCGCCGAGCTTGCGCGCACTCATCGTGGACATCGAATGCATCGCTTCCCAGAAGTACGCCAGCATCGCCGGATCCTCGCCGTCGAAGAGCGAGGATTGGACTGCCGGGTCCCACGTGGTCGGTCGGTTTGTGCGCAGCGCTTCGGCAAGTTTACCCCAGCCCGCGTAGAGCCGCTTGTCGGCCATCTGCACGAAGCCGCCGAAGTAATACGGCTTGCCGCGCACGAGATAGGTTTCGCTTAGCGGCGTATTGCGATAGCGGCCGTCCTTTTTCTCCAGAAGCCCGAGCGCGGCGCAGCCGGTCAACAGCATTTCGGCCGGGCGCGGATTTAGACCAAGAGCTTCCGCCAGGTCCGCAACCGTGGTGCCGGCGCCGCCCGCGAGGTGACTGAACAGGTCCAGTTCGTGCGCAGCGGCCAGAGTCTTGAAGGCCCAGAATCCGCTCGAAAGCGCCATCAGCAGGACGGCGGAAGGAAGCCCGGGCGCGGTAATCTTCTGATCGACCGCCCGCAACTTTGTCTCGCCCGGGATCGAACCGGGCTGGCGGGCAAGCGTTGTCGTGCGCGCAGCAGCGCGTTGATGGTTGAGCATTGCATACTCCTCAGTGTTGACGGCTAATTCGCTCCGTCACGACGCGCTGAAACCCGATCGTCTGATCGCCCGCCGTCGGCCTGCGAATTCGGTGTTCTCATTTCATCGACATCAAGTTCGTGATCAGGCCCGGTTTGACTTCCAGGACCGGTGCCGGGGTTTCGGCACGACCGATGTCTCGCAACTGATGTGGCGTTAAATCGGCCACTGCCCGGCGTCTTTGCCAAGCCTCGACGGTCGCGATCATGGTGTTCAGTACGCTCGACACGTGACGAACGACGCCAGTTTCCGGGTGAGGCATTTCGGCCTCCTGTTCCAGTCGTGCGCTCCCTGCCGCTTGAGCACCCTAGGAAAGCAACAGGACTGATAGAAGTGCCAATTCGTGCATTCTTCGCCAGTCCAATTTCTGTTGTGTTTTCGGGCCGGCCAATCTTTACTGCGGACATGACGGCGTTTCACGTCAGCCTGGTCGGGCGCAAAGATTTGAGCGGCGAGATCTATCGTCAGATCCGGCGCGCCATTCTGGCGCGGCAGTTGCGGCCTGGCGATACGTTGCCGGCCGGCCGTGAGCTGGCGCGTACGCTCGCCGTGTCGCGCGCCACGGTAACGATTGCTTATGAGCGCCTCGCCGCGGAAGGGTTCGTGACCTCCCGGCAGGGGTCCGGAACGTTCGTCAGCGAATCGATCGCGCCAACTCTGGGCGAAAAGACAGGCCGGCGCGAAAAGACACGCCGGCGATCGGCGGGCGTGCTCGCGCCGCGCCCGATCTGGCAATCTATAGCGCTCCCGCCGATGGTGTTCGACAGGCCGGCGCGCTTCGACTTTCGCGGCGGTATTTGCGACGCTTCGCTGTTTCCGCACAATTCATGGCGGCGGTCGGTGACCTGGGCCTTGCGTGCGGGCGAAACGACTGCCGGCATCTATGAGCATCCCGCCGGGCATCCTACTCTCAGGGCCGCAATCGCCCGGCACATCGGAATCTCCCGAGGGATCAGGACGACCGCGGACGACATCGTCATCACGAACGGCACGCAGCAGGCGCTCGATGTGCTGGCACGCGCGTTGCTGGCGCCCGGCGACGGGATTGCCGTCGAAGATCCGAGCTATGTGACTCCGAGGCTCCTGTTCACGGCGCTGGGCATGCGCGTGGTCCGCGTACCGGTGGATCGCCAAGGGCTGGTGGTCGACGCGCTACCGCGCGGAGTGCGCGCCGTATACGTCACGCCGTCGCATCAGTTTCCGCTTTCCGTCACAATGACGCTGCCGCGCCGGCAGGCACTGCTTGCCTGGGCCGAACACAACAACGCGGCAATCATCGAAGACGACTACGATAGCGAGTTCCGGTTCGGGGGCCGGCCGCTCGAGCCGCTGCAGACGCTCGACGAAAAGGGACGTGTCGTCTATGTCGGCTCCTTCTCGAAGACGATGCTGCCGACGCTCCGGCTGGGCTTCCTGGTGACGCCGCCATCGCTCAGGGAAGCCTTGCACAAGGCGAAGTTCGTCAACGACTGGCATTCATCGACGCTGGCGCAAGCGGCACTTGCGCGGTTCATCGACGAAGGCGCGTTTGCACGCCACATCCGCCGGATGACCGCGATCTACCGGGAACGGCACCAGATTCTCGCGGACATCATCACCCGTGACTTTGCCGAACATCTCGAGCTCATACCGTCGACAACAGGCCTCCATCTCACAGCTTTGGCCCGAAAAATGCGGGGCGATCAATTCAAAGACGTCGCCCGCCGCGCCGCCGGTCGCGGTGTCGCCGTTCAAGCAGGGTTCACCGTCAGCGGAACCTCGCGCGCCGGAGTAATGCTCGGCTATGGCGGCATTCCCACGGGTCACATCAAAGAAGGGATGCGTCTGCTCCGCACTTGTTTCGACGGATAGACCACAGCGAAAAAATTCAAAGGTCGCACACTCGCCAACCGCCCTCACCTAGCCTGCTTCTGAACCGCCTCGGCGACATGGGGACGCCAGCCGTGCACGCGGTCGCGACCCGCACTTTTGGCGCCATAGAGCGCTTCGTCGGCGCGGCGGATCAGATCGGCAATAGCAATCTGCGAACGACCGCCGGTGAATGTCGCAACGCCGATGCTGGCCGTCACCACGCCCCTGTCGCTGTCCTCATGCGATATCTCCAGTTCGCGGATCATGCGCCTCAGTTTCTCGGCGATGACGAATGCGCCCTTCGAGTCGGTTTCCGGCAGGATCGCGGCGAACTCCTCGCCGCCATAACGTGCCGCTGAATCGCCCGGGCGGCGAACCGCAGCCGCAATGCACGCGCTGACCGATCGCAGGCACTCGTCGCCGGCTTGGTGGCCATAGCGGTCGTTGAAACGCTTGAAGAAATCGACGTCGATCAGAAGCAGGCTGAGCTCCGTCTGGGTTCGCTGCGCACGCGCGAATTCACGCGCCAGCGCGTCGTCAAAAGCGCGGCGCGTCATCAGGTCGGTCAAGCTGTCGCGATGCGCCAGACGGTTCAGCTCGTCGTTCGCCACGCGCAGCTCCGCCTCGGCGCGCTTGGCGGCGGTGATGTCGGAAAAGATGGTCAGGCTTTCACCGGTCTCGGTGCGCCGCGTCTTGACGTCCAGCCAGCGGCCATCGGCCAGCGTGATCTCGCGCCGGCTGTCCGTCTTCTCGAAGGCGATGATGTCCTCGATCCAGGCTTCGACCTGATCCGGCGGGACGGCGTACTCGCCGCGCGCCACCGCAGCGCGCAGGATCTCGCGATGGTCGGCGCCCGGCACGCGCACATCAGCGGTTTTGGGGAACAGCGCTGCATATTGCTCATTGCAGAGCAGCAGCTTGCCTGACGCATCGACCATGACGAGCCCGTCCGCCATGTTCGAGAGCGCCGCGTCAAGCCGCGCGCGGCTCTGCGCCAGCGCGAGTTCGAGGCCCTTGCGCTCGGTGATATCGCGATTGTGCGTGATCAAGCCAAAGATATTGCCAAAACGGTCGCGCAGCGGCGCCTTCAAGGTCGCCAGCCAGGCGGCGTCGCCGTTCTCGTGTACCAGCCGCTGTTCAATCGTCCTGGCGACACCCGTCTCGAGCACGCCGGTTTCGTCGGCGCGGAACCTTTCGGCCGTCTCGCGCGGGTAGAAATCGAAATCCGACTTGCCGAGCAGAGCCTCGGCGCTTGCCGCGCGCATCAGCTTCGCGGTCGCCGGATTGGCGGCGATGAAGCGGCCGTCCGCGTCCTTGGCGTTGAGACAGTCGGGCAATGCCTCGACGATCGCCTTGTAGATGCGCCGCGAGTGAAGCGCCTCGACGCGCAACCGCTCCTGGACAAGCACGAGGCCGGCAAGCACCGTCGAGACGAAGGTGAGAAGCGTCGACGGGAGGACGGTGACGGGCAGCACGGCATCCAGTATCGGCCGCGGCAGGACGGCGAAGCCGAGAAGCGCGCCGGGCGCCAGCGCGGCGGCGAGCAGGAAAACGTCCTTGCGATCCGGCGCGCGGCCTCTCAGCGCAAGGTGACCGGCAGCGCCGATGCCAAATGCGATGGCGATCGAGACGCAGCCCGCGAACATGCCCGCCCCGCCCAACCAGATGCGGTAGGCGCCCGCGAACAGCGCCGTGACGATGCCGGCCAGCGGGCCGCCGAAGAAGCCGGCGAGCGCGATCGTCGTGGCGCGCAGATCGGCGAACACGCCCGGCCGGAACTCCATCGGGATCATCATGATCACGACAGTCGCCGCGCCCATGAGCGTGCCGAAAAGAAGCGCGCGCACGCTCGGCGCAGCGCTGTCCACCCACACATGCGTGTGGACCCAGACAGACACGAACATCGCGACGACCGCGATGTTTGCGAGCAGTTCCGACCAGGGCGAGCCCATCGGCGATCCTTCGATCCGTTTAGCCCAAGCCGACGTTCAGGCGATCTTTAGTCAGAACAACGAAAAAAAGTAACTTCAGGTGCTATGGCCGGCAGGCCCCGGTGGAGAGCCTTAACTGCTCGTCACCGAAGATCGCGCAATTTTAGCGAAGGCGCGGCTAGGCTGCGAAAATGCGCCTCATTGAGCGAGCATCGCGCGATGCTTTTCGGCAATGTTGCCACCCGTCAGCACTGTGCCAACCAATCCGCCGCGGAATTTCGCGCCGTGCTTTTTCAGCGCGGCGATGCCCGACGCGCCCGACGGCTCCAGAACAAGGCCGAGTTCGGCATGGACAAGACGCATCGCGTCAATCAGCTCGTCATCGCTGACGGTGACAATCTCGTCTACGAGGACGAGCGCATCGTCGAGCGATTCTTGCTCCGGATTTTCGATGGCAAGCCCGTCGGCGATCGTGTCGGCGGGCGCGGACGCGATGCGCTTCGATGCGAATGACGCCTCGAACGCCGGCGCACCCGCCGCGCACACGCCGACGATCTTCGTCCGAGGCGCACGGGACTTCACGATCGCGGCGATGCCGTTGATCAGCGCGCCATCGCCGAGCGGGATGACGAGCGTGTCGATCGGCTTCGGGTAATTGAGCAATTCCAGGCCGATCGTGCCGGCGCCCTCGGCGATCGCCGCCTCGCGGCCGTCGATGACCACCTTGGCGCCCTGCTCGGCCGCGAACTTTTCCGCGGCGGCGCGGACCTGGGAGAAGTCACCCGGGATGAGAAAAACCTCACCGCCGAAGCCTTTCATCTTCTCCACCTTCAGCGGATTGCAATCTTCCGGCACGAAGACGGAAGCGCGCATGCCGGCGGCGCGGGCCGCGTAAGAGATGCCCTGACCGAAATTACCGGTCGAGGTGCACACAAGATGACGCGCACCATCCTTTTGCTGCTGCAACTGCGCGACCAGCCATTGCGCTCCGCGCGCCTTGAACGAACGGATCGGGTTCAGCGCCTCGACCTTCACCACCAGCTCGAGGCCGAGCTTTTTCGACAGGCTCTCGGGGAAAAACTGCGGCGTGTTCTTGAAGGCGGGTTCGATGACGGCGTGGGCGGCAACGATGCGGTCGGCAGAGAGGCGGGACATGAGAAGGCTCCGAGGGTGCGGGCCTGAAGCATAAACCGGGCTCGCCCCCTCCACCACGCTTAGCGTGGTCCCTCCCCCGCTTCGCAGGGGAGGAGCCGGGGTCGCAGCTAAGCCGGCTTGAACTCCAGCGCGACGCCGTTGATGCAGTAGCGCTGGTAGGTCGGTGGCGGGCCGTCGGGGAAGATGTGACCGAGATGGCTGCCGCAGGTCGCGCAATGGACCTCGGTGCGCACCATGCCCCAGGAGCGGTCGGTGGTGGTCTCGACCGAACCCGGCACCGGCTCGTTGAAGCTCGGCCAGCCGGTGCCGGACTCGAACTTCACCTTGCCCTCGAACAACGGCGTGTCGCAGCCGGCGCAGACGAAGGTGCCGGGCCGTTTCTCGTGCAGCAGCGCGCAGGAACCCGGCGGTTCGGTGCCATGGTCGCGCATGATCCGGTATTGCTCGGGCGACAGGCGCTCGCGCCACTCGGCATCGGTTCGCGTGACCGGATAGGTTTTGGCGTCCATCGGGCGGTCCTTTCGAAACAGGCGGAAGATCATGGGGTCAATATAGGCGGTCGGAGGCCGGCGCGCACCTGGGTCGCGGCGCCCCCGCAGACTGGAAATTCGCGCCGGAAGCGGGATTGTTACACACACCGCCAGCAACCGGTAACCGGCCGTCAAGCTTAACGATACGTCAACGGGCTCAGTGCATACTTTCCCTAAAGGTAAGGGTGGATGGCGAGTAACGCGGAGAGCAGGGTCAATCCGGCCGGCACGGTGCAGCGCGCGCTGCGCTCGCTGCGCGTACGCTATATTGCCGTCATCGGGGTGCTGGTGGCGCTAGGCAGCGGCTTCTTCATCGCCACGCATCTGGCCAATATCCGCTTCGCCAACGCCACCGAGATGTCAGTGCTGGTGGCAAGCGCCGAGGAGCCGGTGGAGCGCGCCGCCCGGACCGGACGCGACATGGCTGCCGATGTGGCGGGTACGGCCGACTGGTCGGAAAAGGCGCTGGAAGTGCATGCCGACGCGCTTGCCCGGGTGCTCGGCAAGATGGAAGCCCTTTCCGGCGAGCTGGACGCGGAACTCAACCAACGCCTCATCGTCGACACGCCTTACGGGCCGCAGCATCCGATCGACGTTCTGAAGACCTTCCGCGATGAACTGGTCAAAGCCTCGACTGCGCCGAAGGAGCAGCGCATCGCGTCGGGAAAATACATTGATGGCCAGGTCGGCTTCATCGTCGCACCGGCGTTGGAGCAGGCAGGCGACGAGCTGCGCGCGTTCAGCGAAGAGACTTCAAAGGGCGTCGCCGTCACGATCAACATTGTCGGCGCAGCACTCGTCCTTTTCGTGGCGGCGATCCTGTTCCTGATCTTCCTGCCGATGGAGCGTTCGACGCGCACGGCGCTTGTCGGCCTCGACGCCGCGCTCGGCGACGCCAAGGCGGCCGATCTCGCCAAGTCCGAATTCCTCGCCAATATGAGCCACGAAATCCGCACGCCGATGAACGGCGTGCTCGGCATGGCGGAGCTGATGACGCGCACCGAGCTCGACGCGCGCCAGCGCACCTACAACGACGTCATCGTCAAGTCGGGCAACGCACTGCTCACCATCATCAACGACATCCTCGACTTCTCCAAGATCGACGCCGGCCATGTCGAGCTCTATCCAGCGCCGTTCAGGCTGCGCGAGACGGTGGAGGACGTGGCGACGCTCGTCTCCACCCGAGCGGCTGACAAGAGCCTCGAACTGATGGTCCATGTCAGCCGCGACCTGCCCGAGCAGATCGTTGGCGATGTCGGCCGCATCCGCCAGATCCTCACCAACCTCGCCGGCAATGCGGTGAAATTCACCGAAGCCGGACATGTGCTGATCGAGGTGTCGGCAAAGGACGGCTTCGTCGAGTTCGCGGTGACCGATACGGGCATCGGCATTCCTGAGGACAAGGTCAGCTCGGTTTTCGAAAAATTCAGCCAGGTGGATTCCTCGACCACGCGCAAGCATGAGGGCACCGGTCTCGGCCTTGCGATCGCCTCGCGCCTTGTCGCGCTGATGGGCGGCGCGATGAGCGCCGAGAGCAAGCTCGGCCATGGCTCAACATTCCGGTTCACCATCCCCTTGATCGCTCATGAGGCTGCCGACATGTCCGTTCCCGCATCGCCGACCAGCGCCGGCCGCCGCATCCTGATCATCGACGACAACCCGATCAACCGCGACATCCTTTGCGAGACCGTCAAGCGCTGGGGCTTCGACGTGCTCGCCGTCGAGGGTGGCGAGATCGCACTCCGTTTCCTCGCGCATGCGCACAAGATGGGCGCGGCGGTCGATCTCGTCATCCTCGACTACAACATGCCCGGCATGAACGGCGCGGAGGTGCTGCGCGCCCTCCGCAGTGATGCCGTGCTCCACGCAACGCCGGTCGTGCTGCTCACCTCGGTCGACCACCGTATCGCCATCCGCGACCTGAAGGAGGCCGGTGCCGGCGCGATCCTGACCAAGCCGGCGCGCTCTGAACTGCTGCTGGCGACGATCTGCGAGCAGTTCGGCGAGGTCGTGTCCCCGGAGATTTCGGCGGCGGTGTCGTCGAGCGTGCCGGTCACGCAAATGGTCGCGACACATCAAACGCTTATCCCGCAACCAGCGCCAGCAGCCCCGGATGTGTTCCAGCAGCCTGCCGCGACGCCGCAGCCAATCCCCGCGCCGCCAGCGACTCCTGCCGCCGCAGCGCATTATGACGAGCCTGCCCGCCTCGATATTCTTGTTGCCGAGGACAATGAAGTGAACCAGATCGTCTTCCAGCAGATCCTCGGCGACCTCGGCTACAGTTTCGAGATCATGCCGGACGGCCGCCGCGCGGTCGAAGCCTGGCAACGGCTCTCGCCGCGCGTCATCCTGATGGACGTCTCCATGCCCGACATGAACGGCTTCGACGCGACGGAGAAAATCCGCGAGATCGAGGCGGCCAACAGCTTTACCCGCACGCCCATCGTCGGCGTCACCGCGCATGCGCTGAAGGGCGACCGCGAGCGTTGCCTCGACGCCGGCATGGACGACTATTTCACCAAACCGGTCTCGCCTGACCGCCTCGCGACCAAGCTGCGGGAATGGATGACCGCGCCGCTCGCCGCCAGCGCCTGACGCGCAACCCAGCCGTCTTCGACCGCTACACCATACAATCGATTTGGCGCTGCTCTCTGCTTGCGCGCCACGCTTGCCTGCGTTACCCGGAATTTCCATTACAGTTTCTGGAGGCATTTGATGAACCCATCCGGCCATGTTGCGATCGTCACCGGCGGCGGTTCCGGTCTCGGCGAGGCGACCGCCCGCGCGCTAGCCGCTAGGGGCGCGAAGGTCGCGGTTTTCGACGTCGGCATCGACCGCGCGACGAAGGTTGCTGCCGACATCGGCGGCATCGCGGTGAAATGCGACGTATCATCGGCCGAGGCGGGCGAAGCGGCGATTGCCGAGGTTGCGCAGAAGCTCGGCGAGCCGCGCATCCTGGTGAACTGTGCCGGCATCGCGATCGCCATGAAGACAACCGGCAAGGACGGCGCCCACCCACTCGACCAATACCGAAAGGTGATCGAGGTCAATCTGATCGGTACGTTCAACATGATCCGCCTCGTCGCGGTGCGCGCCGAGAAGCTCGACCCACTCGAGTCCGGCGAGCGTGGCGTCATCGTCAACACGGCATCCGTCGCCGCCTATGACGGCCAGATCGGTCAGGCGGCTTACTCCGCCTCCAAGGGCGGCGTGGTCGGCATGACGCTGCCCGTCGCGCGCGACCTTTCCCGCGCCGGCATCCGCGTCTGCACCATCGCGCCCGGCATTTTCCGCACGCCGATGCTCGCCGGCCTGCCCGAGGACGCGCAGAAATCCCTCGGCCAGCAGGTGCCCTTCCCGTCGCGCCTCGGCGACCCGGCGGAATATGCGGCCCTCGCCTGCCATATCGTCGAGAACCAGATGCTGAACGGCGAGACGATCCGCCTCGACGGCGCCATCCGCATGGCGCCGAAGTAACGCTGAGCTTGCGTCTCGCGGACGGGGGCGCGATAACTGGACTTTGGTAGTCAGCTTTACGAGAAAGCCTGGAGCCGAAGTTGGAAGCGAAGAAAGACGTCATCCGGCCGATCGACGCGGAGGCAGTTCGACTGGCCAAAACCCTGTTGCGCTCTGCCCGTTACGGTGCGCTCGCGGTTCTCGATCCGGCGTCGGGCAGCCCGCTGGCGAGCCGTGTCGCGGTGGCAACGGACCTCGACGGGACGCCGCTGATCCTCGTCTCTTCACTCTCCGCCCACACCGGCGCGCTGCTGGCGGATCCGCGCTGCTCGCTGCTGCTTGGCGAGCCAGGCAAGGGCGACGCCCTCGCCCATCCGCGCATCACGCTGGTGTGCAACGCCGAAAGACTGGAGCCCGGAACCGAGGATCATGCCCGCGTCCGTCGACGCTATCTGAACCGCCAGCCGAAGGCGAAGCTTTACGCCGACTTCGGCGACTTCGCCTTCTTCCGCCTCGATCCCGTACGCGCCAGCCTGAACGGCGGCTTCGGCAAAGCGTACAATCTCGAGCGCGGCGATCTGCTGACGCCTGGTCCGGCGACGGGCGATCTGGCAGCCAGTGAGCAAGGCGCGCTCGACCACATGAATGACGATCATCTTGATGCGGTCGCGATCTACGCGACTCACTTCGCCAAGGCGCCTGCCGGTGCCTGGGAACTGACGGGAATAGACGCAGACGGGATCGATCTGGCCGACGGCGACGACGTCCGCCGCGTCTTCTTTCCCGAGCCCCTCCATTCGGCTGGCGACGTACGCAACGCCTTGGTCGCTTTGGTTCGCGAGGGGCGCGCGCAGATGACAAAGGGTGAAGCGTGAACTGAAACTAGTCGTGTTCACGCAAAATTCGCGATTGCGATTTATCTAACATGCATATTAAGTGTATACATCAGATAGCGAGTCAGGTGGCGGCAAGGCCCGCCAGAGCTTGCTAGGTTTGCGGCTGCCATATGCCCCCATGGCTGCGCGAAGTTGAAGATGCGCGCGGGGGAAAGATGATCTCTCAGAGACTGGCCGGGAATATTGATGAGGCAGCCGAATTTCTTTCGCTGCTCGGCAACAGCAAGCGTCTGGCCATTATCGGGCATTTGCTGGAGGGCGAACTTTCCGTCGGTGCAATCGCCGAGAAGGTTTCGCTCAGCCAATCGGCGCTGTCGCAGCATCTGGCCAAGCTGCGCGCGCTCGAACTCGTCGAGACCCGCCGTGACCGGCAGATGATCTACTATTCGTGCAATTCCGAACCGGCACGGCGCTTGATCGCGGCGCTCGAAGGCATCTATGGCGAGGCGTTCCGGCAGGACAATGCCGTGCGCCTCGAGCCGAGACTGCGTCGAGCCCGCTGACGCGAGACTGCTTTTCCGGCAGGATGCCGGCGTGTACCTCATTCCGATCGACACGCCCGACGATCCACGCATCGCAGCCTATCGCGATATTCGCGAACGCGACCTCACGGGACGCGAAGGCCGGTTCGTCGCCGAAGGCAAGGTCGTGCTCAACGTTCTGTTTTCGGCGAAGCGGTTCGAGGCCGAGTCCGCACTTGTCCTCGAAAATCGGCTCGATGGGTTGAGCGACACGCTGGCGCTCGCGCCGACAAATTTGCCTGTTTATGTCGCGTCGCGCCCCGTGATGGATGCGATCGCCGGCTTTCCGATTCATCGCGGCATACTTGCGATCGGCCGGAGGCGAGAAGATGAGACGGCAGCCGGGCTCATCGCTTCTCTCCCCGAGAAAGCGCTGGTCGTCGTCGCGGTGGGCATTTCGAACCATGACAATGCCGGCGCGGTCTTCCGCAATGCCGCAGCGTTCGGCGCCGACGTCGTGCTGCTCGACGCGGAAAGCTGCGATCCGTTCTACCGCAAGGCGATCCGGGTTTCGGTCGGCGCGGCGCTGAAGGTACCGTTCGCACGGGGCGGCACCGCCGAGGAACTTGTGCGGCTGCTGGCTGAAGCGGGTTTTCGACAGTTTGCGTTGTCGCCACGCGGCGCAGAGGACATCAGGGATGTCCGCCCGTCCGAGCGAACGGCGCTCTACTTCGGAACGGAGGGAGGGGGCTTGCCGGAGGTGCTCATGACCCGGCTGGAAACCGTCAGGATTGCGATGGCGGAAGGATTCGACAGCCTGAATGTCGCGGCAGCGTCGGCGATCGCGCTGCACGAACTTGCGACACTGTGCCGGGATCAGAAGACAGACGCCGCCTTCTGAAGCGCGCGCACGCGGTCGGCCAGGCTGGTGATCTTGCCGTTTGCCCCGTGTTCGGATTCGGATTCCGATTCCGGCTCTTTCGAGAGAACCTGATTGATCGGCGAATCCGGCCCGTCGAGCACCGCCGTCAGCCGCACGACCTCCGCGGCGAGCTCATGGATCTGCTCGCGCAACAGCGCGTTCCCGCCGCTCTCATCCGAGCTGTCCCCGATCTTTGACGGGTCGATGGCGGAGCGCAGCTTCTTGTTCTCGCGGGTGAGGGTGGTGAGACGTCGTTCCAGCTTGTCGCGGTCGACTTCCAGTTTGCTCATCGCCTTGGCGAAGTCGGCTCCCCCGGTCTCCGACAGCAGCGTGGCCATCTTCTCGGTGAGACCAGTGACATCTTCCTCGAGCCTGACCTTTTCCCGGCGCGTATCGGCGAGCTGTTGTTTTAGATCGTCTCCCGTCGCGGAACTTTCCTTCATCGTCTCGCGCAGCCGTTCGAGCTCCTTTTCGCGACGAGTGAGTTTGTCCTCGCGATCGGTGAGTGCGGTCAGCATCCGCTCCAGCTTCTTCTCGATATCAGCGGATTTCGTCCTCTCGGCTTTCACGGCGTCGCGAAGCTCCGTGCCCTCGGCCGCCGCTTCCCGCATCTGTTGCTCGGCATCCTTGCGCCAGGCGCGCAACGCATTGAGATCGCTATTGAGGCGATCGACCTCCGTCTCGCGCACGACAAGCTCGATCTGCTTGTTGCTGGACGACAGGGACGCATCCTCATACATGCGGCCAAGCTTCTCGAGCTCGGACCCGCGCTCCCGCAGATGACGGTCCGCCTCCGCGAGCCTTTGCGTGAGTTTTTGCAACTCGTCTTCGCGCTGCTTCAGTTCGGCCAGAAGTTCGCTTTCCTTGCTCTCCAGCGTAGCTATCGACACGCCCTTCTCCGAGCGGTCGGCAGAAATTTGCCTTAGCTCCTCCCGGTTACGGCTGATCTCGACGACCTGCGCCGCGATCTTCTCGCGAAACTGCTTGATACTCATTTCGAGGCGGCGCGTCGACATGGCGAACTCGGCGCGAAGCCGGTCCTTGTCGGCCTGGATCTCCGACAGGGAGAGCGGCACCGACGCCTCGATGCGCTTGCGGGTCAGAACGACGGCGCGGCGCCAGATTGCCGGCGCGACCATCAGCGCCAGAAAGCCCGCCGTCAGGAAACCGAGGCTGAAGAAGAGAATGGACTGGATCACGCGAGATACCTGTGCGGCCACCTGCCAACGCTTCTGCCACGGGAACGCGGCAAGAATCCAGCCGTTGCGAGGCGCGCGGCGACTTTAGGAGGGGGCCGCCGCGCCCGATCGAAAGATCAGAACGGATTCCAGGTCGGCTGCTCGGTGAGCTTCAGATAGCCGAGGTTCAGCCCGAGGCGGGCGCCAACCCCGGTGCGCACAGGCACCAGCAGCACGTTCTGGTTCTTCAGCACATTGAAACCGAGGCCGGCTATTGCGTAAGCCGAACCGGCAACGCCGGCATACCGTTTGTAGAGATGAGACACATCGTCGAGATTGTAGACGAGCATCATGGTGCGGGAGCCGTTGCCACCGAAATCCCAGCCGAGCGACGGCCCCTGCCAGAAGACTTTGTGGTCGCCGGCGTTCTTCGTGTAGAGCATGCCCTCACCATAGGTGAGACCGCCGACGATCGCGCCGGAACCCTCTTCGCCGAGCACGTAACCGTTCGGCAGGCCGTACTGGGAGAATATCTTCTCGATCACCGTCGCCAGGCCGCCCGACGTCGCGCCGAAAAAGCGATGACCCGTGTCGACGATCTCCTGGGGCGAGTATTGTTCAGCTTTCGCGGGCGCGGCGAGAAGAGCAAACGCAACAAGCGCTGCAAACAGCGAGAGGATCGGGCGGACCACAGCCCTGGCGGAGAATCTGGAATACATCGGTGTTGTCTCCTTCTTGGGAGCACTTTCTGCCGACGCCACCTTGCATCGCGGCTCGTTTCGGCCGCTTCATGCGCACTTTTCCGCGACACTAGGCCGTAATTCTTTTTCAACCATTAAGGACCGCGCTGGGCATGTTCCCGGAATGCCGCAATGTAACCCCGAGAAGCCGGAGATTCCGGGCTTTTCCGCTTCAAATCTTGAAGCGAACGCGGCGGCTGGTGTAACCCGGTTGTGGACCTGCCCCGTGTGATTCGCGTAAGCCGTCTCGGTCCGCCCGGCGAGGAATGACCAAGGACTACGACACCATGGCAGATATCTTCACTTTGTCCGCAACCGATCTCGCCGCACTTCTGTGCAGCCGCGTCTGTCACGACATCATCTCCCCGGTCGGGGCGATCAATAACGGACTGGAGCTGCTCGACGAAGGCGGCGCGGACCAGGACGCGATGAACCTCATCCGCATCAGCGCGCGCAACGCATCCGCGCGGCTGCAGTTCGCCCGCATTGCCTTCGGCGCGGCGGGTTCCGCAGGCATGCTGATCGACACGGGCGATGCTGAATCCGTGGCAATCGCGTTCCTGAAGAACGAGAAACCCGAGTTCGTCTGGAACGGCAAGCGCGCGCTGCTGCCGAAGAACAAGGTCAAGCTCCTGCTCAACCTGATCCTGGTCTCCAACGGCGCGATCCCGCGCGGCGGCAAGATAACGGTCACGCTCGACGATCTGGAGACGCAGCCGCGCTTCACCATCACCGCGGCGGGTCCCATGGTGCGCGTGCCGCCCAAATTCCTCGAACTGCATTCGGGCCAGAAGCCGGAGGAAGCGATCGACGCGCATGCGGTGCAGCCCTATTACACGCTGCTGCTTGCTCGCGAGACCGGCATGACCATCTCGATCCGCGCCACGGCCGAGGACATTACCCTGACGGCTGCGTGAACGCGGCTTTAAATAGTTTCCCGTAGTAAAAACCCCGGAAAGTCGAGCCGCCGGTTTGGAAAAACTTTAGGCGGATGATTTTCAGCTTGTTTACTAGCGTGGGTTAGGCTCCCACTGGCCCGAACGCTTCCGGCTCGGACGGGCGCTCATGAGGACCGGGAAATGAAGCGCTGCATGTTCGTCGACGACTCGAGCGTCATCAGGAAGGTCGCCAAGCGTATCTTGGGCGGCCCCGACATGCTCGTCGTCGAGGCAAGCGGCGGTTACGAGGCGCTTGAAATGTGCGCCGCCGATATGCCCGACATCATCGTTGTCGACGGCGACCTGCCCGACATCTCGGCGGAAGAATTCATCCGCCGCGTGCGCGCGATCGAGACGCCGATCGTCCCGCAAATCGCCATCTGCCTGCTCGAAGTCGATCTCGGCCGCATCATGCGCGCCAAGCGCGCCGGCGCCCAAGGGTATCTGCTGAAGCCGTTCAATCGCGCGCAGTTGCTCGAACGCTTCCGGCTGCTGCAACAAGCCGCCGCCTGATCCAAAATTTTCTCGCGCCTAAAAAACGAAACCCGGCGCGAGGCCGGGTTCGTGGGTATTTCTTGATCGCTTCGATCAGGCGCTTTCGCGGATCTCTTCGGGCTCGCGCAGCACGTAGCCACGGCCCCACACCGTCTCGATGTAGTTCTGGCCGCCGGACGCGGCGTCGAGCTTCTTGCGCAGCTTGCAGATGAAGACGTCGATGATCTTCAGTTCGGGCTCGTCCATGCCGCCGTAGAGGTGGTTCAGGAACATTTCCTTGGTCAGCGTCGTGCCCTTGCGAAGCGAAAGCAGCTCCAGCATCTGGTATTCCTTGCCCGTCAGATGCACCCGCTGGCCGCCGACCTCGACCGTCTTGGCGTCGAGATTGACGATCAAATCGCCCGTCGTGATGACCGACTGGGCGTGACCCTTCGAGCGGCGAACGATGGCGTGGATGCGGGCGACCAGCTCGTCCTTGTGGAAGGGCTTTGTCATATAGTCGTCGGCGCCGAAGCCCAGGCCGCGCACCTTGTCCTCGATGCCGGCCATGCCGGAGAGAATCAGGATCGGCGTCTTTACCTTGGAAAGGCGTAGCGTCCGGAGCACTTCGTAGCCGGACATGTCCGGAAGGTTCAGGTCGAGGAGAATGATGTCGTAATCGTAGAGCTTACCGAGGTCGACACCCTCTTCGCCGAGATCGGTCGTATAAACGTTGAAGCTCTCCGACTTCAGCATCAACTCGATGCTCTGGGCGGTTGCACTGTCATCTTCAATCAGCAGAACGCGCATTTCATTCCCCTTCTCCTGCCGCCGCACCGGAGCGGGCGATTCCGCCGCCGCAGCAGTGATTGCCTGAATCGAGGTTGCCATTCAATGGTTAACAAACCCTAATTTCGCGTTACTGGCGATTTCGGATTTTTACCGTGATAGCATCACCTCTTTGAATCCATTGAGTAATCGGGCACATCAACCGTTAACGCGGCACTTGAAAAAACCCGACTAAGTGACTCACAGAGAATCTGTTTGTCCGTTGAAATCGACAGGGCGCGTTTTTACCGTGCCTTAAGTCCTGCCGCGTATGATTAACAATGCCCGTAAACGAAAGGTTACCGGGGGCAAAAATCCTTAGGATTTCGTTTCCTATGGAGTGCTTGCCCTGGGGACCGGAAGCGGGTCGGCCTTTCGTAACGGGGCCGGATTCGATGGTTCGTAGAGTACGCGTTCGGGAGTACCTCGTCATGAAGTCACGTCAGAACCTCGTTCGGCTGAAGCAGTTTCAGGTGACCGAGAAGCGGCGGCAACTCCTCCAACTTGACATGATGATTGCCGAGTTCGACCGCATGGCCGGCGAGCTCGATGTCCAGATCGCCGCAGAAGAACGCAAGGCCGGCATCACCGACTTGAACCATTTCGCCTATCCGACCTTCGCCAAGGCTGCCCGCCTGCGTCGCGACAATCTGAAAAACTCCCAGTTCGACCTGATTCAGCAGAAGAACTCCGCCGAATCTCTACTTGCCGAAGCTGAAGCGGAGCTTTCCAAGGCGCAGGCCCTGGAGACCCGCGACACCAAGCTGCGCGACGCCGACCACGAAGTGCACAGCGCGATGATCGGCTGACGCCGGCTTTCCGCCGGCGCCCGATTTCAGCTATAGCGCGCCGATGCGCGCGCTCCTGCCCCTCATCCTCTATGCCGCGACGCTGGCCTTCGGGCTTGGCGTGACGCTGCCGCTGATCCGCGTCGACCGGCTCTTCGTCTTCACCGACGAACCGTCGCTCGTCGGCATCGTCGGCGGGCTCTGGACCGAGGGCGATTGGCTTCTATCGGCGATTGTGTGCCTGTTTTCGCTGATTTTTCCGGCGGTGAAGCTCGGGCTGCTGCATCTGGCGGCCTATGGCGGCGAGCAGAGCCCGGTCGCCGTTCCGGCCTGGTTCAAGGCGATCTCGAACTGGTCGATGCTCGACGTGGTGCTGGTGGCGCTGGTGATCTTCGCGGCCAAGACCAGCGGCTTCGCAACCGCCTTCACACAACCAGGGCTCTGGTTCTTCGCCGCCTCCGTCATCCTGACGGCAGCCGCTTCCAGCATCGCCAGACGCGAAAAAGCCGGCCAGGAGGCCGGCTGATCCGTCAAAAAACTGGATTTCGCCTAGTGGCGATATTGCTGGATGCGCGTTGTGCGCAGACCGGCAAGTCCGTATTCGTCGATGGAAGCCTGCCAGGACAGGAACTCCTCGGTGGTCAGCGCATAACGCTGGCACGCCTCATCCAGGCTCAAAAGCCCGCCACGAACGGCGGCAACGACTTCAGCTTTGCGGCGGATGACCCAACGGCGGGTGTTTGAAGGTGGCAAATCGGCAATGGTAAGCGGGCTGCCGTCCGGCCCAATAACATATTTAACACGTGGTCGAACCAGATCGGTCATCGTACTCTCTACACGCAATCTCAAAGACCCAATCAGGAGCCACACTACGGCCACAGCTTTAAAAAAGGACTAAACCCTTGGCGCAAAGGCCGAACACACGCCTGCAACACTCTGTCGGCAAGCCGTGATCGGTGGCGGCGCCCGCTTGCTTGACCTATATTGCCGCGATTGGCATGAAGCCCGTGAAATGACCCCGACTTTGAACAGTCTCGACCTGCCGACCAAGCCTGAACACACCCGCGTCGTCGTTGCGATGTCGGGCGGCGTGGATTCGTCCGTCGTTGCCGGCCTTCTGGCGCGCGAGGGATACCAGGTCGTGGGCGTGACGCTGCAGCTTTACGATCATGGCGCGGCCACCCATCGCGCCGGTTCCTGCTGCGCCGGCCAGGACATCGCTGACGCGCGCCGCGTGGCCGAGACGCTCGGCATCCCGCACTACGTGCTGAATTACGAGGAGCGGTTCCGCAAGGCGGTGATCGATCCCTTCGCCGCGAGCTACATCGCCGGCGAGACGCCGATCCCATGTGTGTCGTGCAACCAGACAGTCAAGTTCGCCGACCTGCTGGCGACCGCGCGTGAGCTCGGCGCCGATGCGCTGGCGACCGGCCACTATATCCGCAGCCGCGCGAATGGCGCGCATCGCGCCCTCTACCGCCCCGTCGACACGGATCGCGACCAGAGCTATTTCCTCTTCGCCACCACGCAGGACCAGCTCGACTATCTGCGCTTTCCGCTCGGCGGCCTGCCGAAGCCGGCGGTGCGCACGATCGCCGAAGAGATGGGACTGGCCGTCGCCGCCAAGGCCGACAGCCAGGACATCTGCTTTGTGCCGCAGGGCAAGTATTCCGACATCATCGAGAAGCTGAAGCCGGCGGCAGCGTCGCCCGGCGATATCGTCCATATCGACGGCCGCGTGCTTGGCCGTCATGACGGCATCCTGCACTACACGATCGGCCAGCGCCGCGGCATCGGCATCGCGTCCGGCGAGCCGCTCTACGTCGTCCATCTCGACGCGGAACACGCGCGCGTGGTGGTCGGTCCGCGCGAGGCGCTGGAGACCCACCGGATCATCCTGCGCGACGTCAACTGGCTGGGTGATATGGCGCTCAACGCAGTGCCGGCCGAGGGTATCGAGATCTACGCGAAAGTGCGCTCGACACGGCCGCCGCGCCCGGCCCTGCTCACCAGCCGCGACGGCATCGTCTCGGTCGAGTTGGCGAGCGGCGAGTCAGGCGTCGCGCCGGGCCAGGCCTGTGTCTTCTATTCGGACGATACGGCGGATGCGCGCGTCTTCGGCGGCGGTTTCATCCTGCGCTCGGAGCGCGGCGCGGAAGCCGAGGCAATGCTCTCCCGACTGCGCGAGACGCCGCGCGTCGCCGCCGAATAAGGCTACTTTCGCGCGACTTCCTTGATGACCGGCTTGGCCGTGGCGTGTTCGGCCGCGTGTTCGACCGTGCCGGTGGTGAGAATTTTCAGCACGAGGATCGCTTCCTCGCCTGTGGTGCGAGGCTGCTTGCGCGTGACGATGCAATCGATGAAGTGCTCCAGTTCGCGCGTCAGCGGCATACCCTGGCTGACCGGCACATAGGTCGGCTCGTTGGCGGTGAACGCCCACTGGCCGCTATCCTGCCAGACGGCGTGGCGATAGACTGCGAGCTTCTTCTCCCACGGCTCGACATCGTCGAACACGGCCATCGCCTTGGTTCCGACGACGGTCAGCCGCCGCTCGCGGTAGGGATTGAGCCGCGACGTGAAGAGATGGCTTCTCAGATCGTTCGGGAAGCGCATGTGGAGATGCGCGAAATCGGACAGGTGATCGAGCAATGCCGCACCCTCGCCGCGCACCTCGATCGGTGCGGTGCCGGTGATGGCGAGGATCATCGAGAGGTCGTGCGGTGCGAGATCCCAGAGCGCATCGTTCTCGGTGTGGAATTTTCCCAACCCGAGACGGTGCGAGTGAATGTACTTTACCTTGCCGAGCTCACCGGCATCAATGAGCGCCTTGAGCTTCTCGAAGGCCGGATGAAAGCGAAGCACATGACCTGTCATGAAGATGCGCTTGTGCTCGGCTGCGATGCGCACGGCGCGTTCGGCATCCGGCACCGTCAGGGCGATCGGCTTCTCGACCAGCACGTCCTTGCCGTGTTCGACGGCCTTGATCGCGCATTCAGCGTGGAACTGCGGCGGCAGCGCCATGACGATCGCATCGATGTCGTCGCGCGCGTAGATATCGTCGGGATCGACGGCCAGGCAATCCTGCTCGCTCGCGAAGCCTTCGGCACGCGCACGATTCACGTCGGAGACAGCGTAGAGCGCGCCAAGCGATTTGAGCGTCCTGATGTGGTTGGAGCCCCAATAGCCGCAACCCAGGACTGCGATCCGCGGTTTCATTCGTTCCGGACTTCAGACAAAGCTGGCGGAGACATAACGACGCCGGCGTATGAACTCAACCCCGCCAAGTACGCGAACAAGGTCGATTCACCTGACAAAAACACCGCATTCGGCGTAAAATCACCGCATCGCGATGGGTTTTTCCTTGCCTTGACAGGCTATGCAGCCGAACCTTATATCCGCCCATCCTTGCGACGGCCTAGCATCGGTTCTCCGAACGCTACCGGCATCTTGGGGCGAAGTAGCTCAGTTGGTTAGAGCAGAGGAATCATAATCCTTGTGTCGGGGGTTCAAATCCCTCCTTCGCTACCATCTAACCCCCCACAGCGTTCGCGTCGCGTTCTCATGGCGCGAGCTGCTTAAGAGAACTGCATGATCGCCCGCATCGGTCTCGGCATCTGCGTGATCATCGCCGCGACTGCCCTTGCAAAAGCCCTCTACGGAGTGTGGCTCGCTCTGCCTCTCTGACGGCCTAATCTTCCCGCCACACCGGCACGCGATTGATCTTGATCGCCACCAGGCGACGGATGCGCAGCCCGACCGCCTCCCTGCCCGTCGGCGTGATCGTATTGACGTCGAGGAAGCCGTGATCGCCGTTCTCGCACCGCATGCGCCGATCGAGGCTGTTCACATCGACGTCGCCGAAGATCTGGATCAGATCGTCCGGCCGGTAGGTGTGCTGGCGCT
>DATJTE010000189.1:0-10860 GCA_035503715.1 Rhizobiaceae bacterium
GTCCTTGCCGGTGTTGGCCATCCAGTCAGTCAGGTTGCGCGCCTGGAGGTAACGCCAGTGCGTGCCGATCAGGTCGGAGTCGTTGACATAGGCGTCATAGACGTTTTCGCCCGACTGCATCTGGGTCTGCAGCTTTTCGACGACGTCGCCTTCACCGATCAGGTCGTGCGTGATCTTGATGCCGGTGATGTCAGAAAACGCCTTGGCCAGCGTCTTCGACTCGTACTCGTGCGTGGTGATCGTTTCGGAAACGACCTTGATGTCCATGCCGGCGAATGGCTTCGCGGCATCGATGAACCACTGCATTTCGGCTTCCTGCGCGGCGCGGTCCAGCGTCGACATGTCGCCGATCTCGGCATCGAGGAAGGCTTTCGCCTCGTCCATACCGGCATAGGCGTTGCCAGCCGCAAGCAGCAGGACAAGCGCCGAGGTAGATGTTAAAAGTTGCCGTCGCATAAGTTTCCTCCCTTTCAAGGGTTGCGAGTGCGATGGAGCGGCCGCCGGCACGCGGCCGCTCCACAGTTTCCCCCTCTAAACGTAGCGGAATACGCCAACCGCGTAGACCAACGAGAGAGCGAGAGCCCACCACAGATTGGGCCCGATCAGGCCCAGCCATGCGAGGTGGATGAAGGCGCTGCCGAGCAGCGATAGAAACAGACGATCTCCTCTGGTCGTCTCGAACGTCAAAATCCCGACGCGCGGATTGCCGCCCGGCGATGCGTATTCCCAGACAGCCATCAGCGAGATGAAAAGCGCGATGGTGAGAAAGAACAGCGCGGTCGGAAGCGTCCAGGCCATCCAGCCGCCCTGGATGAGCGAGCCGAACCAGTCGACCTTTCCGTCCTTGGCGGGCAGCGCCATGACGAGCAGGCCCACCGCGACGACATAGGCGCCCAGCACCGCAATCAGCGGGATCGGCCAGCGGCGGGTGGCTGTCATGAAATGATCCTCTCTGTACCGCTCACCTTTGCGGGCAACTCTACGGCCGCGCCGATATCCACGGCTGCCATTGCGGTAATTAATCCCGAGAGATGCGCCAGTGAGTGCCACCAAGAGTCCGTCGACCGAGCGGCATCGTCTCGCCGCAAGTCCTTAAGATCGTCATCGACGCTCGCTACAACAGGGTGCGGACTGGTTGCGCGGAAAAGGTCGTCAGGAAACACTTTCCAGTAGTTTGGCTGGTCGATGGCAATCTGATCAACGCCGGCTTTTTCCATCCGAAGAAAGAGCGCAGATGCGAGTTGCCTGACTTCACGCACGGAAATGATCGTCGCTGCCATCACACCCTCCCCAGGGCAAAGCCCTTGGCGATGTAGTTGCGCACAAACCAGATCACGAGTGCGCCCGGAATGATGGTGAGCACGCCGGCGGCGGCGAGCACGCCCCAGTCCAGGCCGGAGGCGGAGACGGTTCGCGTCATGATCGCCGCGATCGGCTTCGCGTCCGTCGTTGTCAGCGTGCGCGCGATCAGCAATTCCACCCAGGAGAACATGAAGCAAAAGAAGGCGGCAACGCCGACACCCGACGCGATCAGCGGCATGAAGATCTTCACGAAGAAGCGCGGGAACGAATAGCCGTCGATAT
Source organism: Rhizobiaceae bacterium (assembly GCA_035503715.1). Classification (GTDB taxonomy): domain Bacteria; phylum Pseudomonadota; class Alphaproteobacteria; order Rhizobiales; family Rhizobiaceae; genus OAS926. The sequence continues at coordinate 1,585 of DATJTE010000189.1, forward strand.
AGGCGGTCTCGTCGATCTCCTTCGGCACGCCGGACATGAAGCCTTCGAGGATCCACACCGCCAGCGGCACGTTGAACAGGCAGTGCGCCAGCGCCACAGCGATGTGCGTATCGATCAGGCCGAAGGCCGAATAGAGCTGGAAGAACGGCAGCGCGAACACCGCCGGCGGCGCCATGCGGTTGGTCAGCAGCCAGAAGAACAGGTGCTTGTCGCCAAGGAACCGGTAGCGCGAGAACGCGTAGGCCGCCGGCAGCGCCACGGAGACCGAGATCACCGTGTTCATCACCACATAGATGATCGAGTTGATATAGCCCTTGTACCAGGATGGATCGGTGAAGATCACCATGTAGTTGCGGATCGTCGGATCGCGCGGCCACAGCGAGAACGCGCCGAGGATCTCCTGATTGGTCTTGAAGCTCATGTTCACAAGCCAGTAGATCGGCAGCATCAGGAAGATGATGTAGAGCGTCGGCACCAGCCACCAGAGCGGCGCGGTGTCGCCGCGGCGGCGCATCGCGCGGGCAACCGAATCCTGCCCTGCCCCGGCCCGAGCCGCGGGTGCCGCCATATCGCGTGCCGTGACGGCGTTTGTCTTCACGTCAGCCATCGCGCGACTCCGCGCCGTAGTTCGTCATCACGGTGTAGAACACCCACGAGAGCAACAGCACGATCAGGAAGTAGATGATCGACATCGCCGCCGCCGGGCCGAGGTCGAACTGGCCGACCGCCATTTTCACCAGGTCGATCGAGAGGAACGTCGTCGAGTTCCCCGGACCACCGCCGGTCACCACGAACGGCTCGGTATAGATCATGAACGAGTCCATGAAGCGCAGCAGCACCGCGATCAAAAGCACGCGGTTCATCTTCGGCAGTTGGATGTAGCGGAAGATCGCCCAGTGCGACGCGCCGTCGATCTTCGCCGCCTGGTAATAGGCGTCGGGGATGGACACGAGCCCGGCATAGCAGAGCAGCACGACGAGGCTCGTCCAGTGCCACACATCCATGATGATGACGGTGAACCACGCATCCACCGGATCGTTGACGTAGTTGTAATCGAGGCCGACCGCGTTCAGCACATAGCCCAGCAGCCCGATGTCGACGCGGCCGAAGACCTGCCAGATCGTGCCGACGACGTTCCACGGGATCAGCAGCGGCAGCGCCATCAGCACGAGGCAGACCGGCACGCCCCAGCCGGAGCGCGGCATGTTGAGCGCGATGAAGATGCCGAGCGGTATCTCGATGGCGAGGATGATGAACGAGAAGATGAGGTTGCGGCCCATCGCCTCCCAGAAGCGATCCGAGGTCAGCATGTCCTCGAACCATTCCGTGCCGGCCCAGAAGAACACGTTGTTTCCAAAGGTGTCCTGCACCGAGTAGTTCACCACCGTCATCAGCGGCACGACAGCCGAGAAGCCGACCAGCACCAGCACCGGCAGCACCATGAACCAGGCTCTGTTGTTCCAGGTCTTGTCCATGGTCAGGCTCCGATCTCTATGCGCCAGGAGTCTGCGTAGAGATTGATGCCGGCCGGATCGAACGCGATCTTCGCATCGGCCGGAATGTTCTCGCCCTCACCGACGATGGCCGCGATCTCCTGGCCTTCGAAGTTGGCGCGCACGATCTTATGCCGGCCGATATCCTCGACCTTGGTGATCGACGCCGGCATGCCGGTCGTGCCGATGCGGACGAATTCGGGGCGAATGCCGAGTTCGAGCTTCGCCGCGCCTGATGAACCGGTGCCGCCCGGCAACTCGATCGTCTGGCTGCCGATTGTTGCGGTCTTTCCGGACACCCGCGCCGGCAACACGTTCATGCCCGGCGAGCCGATGAAATAGCCCACAAAAGTATGCTTCGGCTTGTTGAACAGTTCAGCCGGCGTGCCGATCTGCACGATCTCGCCGTCGAACATCACGACCACCGTCTGCGCGAAGGTCAGCGCCTCCGTCTGGTCGTGCGTCACATAGATCATCGTGTAGCCGAACTGCCGGTGAAGCTGCTTCAATTGCGAGCGCAGCACCCATTTCATCTGCGGATCGATGACGGTGAGCGGTTCGTCGAACAGGATCGCATTGACGTCGGAACGAACGAGCCCGCGGCCGAGCGATATCTTCTGCTTCTGGTCAGCCGTGAGGCCCCGCGCCCGGCGTTTCGCCCAGTCGGCGAGCCCGATCATGTCGAGCGTCTCGCGCACGCGCCGGTCGACATCCGTCTCGGGCACGCCGCGATTGCGCAGCGGGAAGGCAAGATTGTCGTAAACCGTCATGGTGTCGTAGATCACCGGGAACTGGAACACCTGCGCGATGTTGCGCTCCTGCGTCGACAGCTCGGTCACGTCGCGGCCGTCGAACAGCAGCTTGCCGTGCGACGGGTGGATCAGGCCGGAGATGATGTTGAGCAGTGTGGTCTTGCCGCAGCCGGACGGGCCAAGCAGCGCATACGCGCCGCCATCCTCGAAACTGTGGTGCACTTCCTTCAGCGCATAGACGGCGTTCGGGCCGCGATTTCCGCCGTAAGCGTGCCGGATGTGGTCGAGGTCTATGCGCGCCATATCCGCCTCACCCGACCTTTGCCTGCGCGACCGACCGACCGCTCGAGTCGAACACCATGATGTGCTGCGGATCGAGGAACACCTCCACCGTCTCGTCAGGCTCGAAAGACTTGATGCCGTGCGCCAGCATCACCCAGCGCGCGTCGGCAAAATCGAGATGCACAAAGCTCTCCGAGCCGGTGATTTCCATGGTCGAAACCTTGGCCCGGATCGGCGCGCCGCTGCCCTTGCGCGTGAGAGAAAGATGGTGGGGTTGAAAGCCGATCGTGTAGCTGTCGTCGGCAATGCCCGCCATACCGGCCGGCACCGGGAGGTTCACCCCACCATCTAGCTCGAAATTGCTGCCCCGCTTGGGCAGCACAATTGTGTTCAGCGGCGGATCGGCGAACGTCATCGCCGTAATCAGGTCATTCGGCTTGCGGAAGACTTCGATGGTCGGCCCGAACTGCGTGACGCGGCCTTCCGCCAGCGTCGCCGTGTTGCCGCCAAGCAGCAGCGCCTCATGCGGTTCCGTGGTTGCGTAAACGAAGATCGCGCCGGTCTCGGCAAAGATTTTCGGCAGTTCGGCGCGTAATTCCTCGCGCAGCTAGTAGTCGAGATTGGCGAGCGGCTCGTCGAGCAGCACGAGCTTGGCGTTCTTCACGATCGCGCGGGCGAGCGCGGTGCGCTGCTGCTGTCCACCGGACAGATTGAGCGGCGTGCGGTCGAGATAGGGCGTCAGCTTCAGAAGTTCGGCCGCGCGCTTCACCTCGGCATCGATCTTCGCCTGCGCGACGCCGGCGACGCGTAGCGGCGACGCGATGTTTTCGTACACCGTCATCGCCGGATAGTTGATGAACTGCTGGTAGACCATTGCGACGTTGCGCTTCTGCACAGGCACGCCGGTGACGTTCTCTCCGTCGAAGAAGATCGCGCCGGCGGTCGGCCGGTCGAGCCCGGCCATCAGCCGCATCAGGCTTGTCTTGCCCGACAGCGTCGGGCCAAGCAGCACATTGAGCGAGCCGTGGCGAAGCGTCAGCGTCACGTCGCGGATGTGATCCGCGCCGTCCACCGTCTTCGTCACATTCTTCAGCTCCAGCATCGCCTCTCCCCGAGCTTCTGGTCTGCTTCGTTATTCTGCCGCTGTTCTCAGATGCGCGACAGCCTCCCGCATGTATTCGTCAAGTGCTGCCGCTTGTGCGGCGGAAAGCCTGAGCCCGCGCTTGGTGCGGCGCCACAACAAGTCATCGGCGCTGACCGCCCATTCATGCGCGATCAGGTAGCGCACCTCGGCCTCGTAAAGATCCGCGCCGAAATTCCGGCCGAGATCGGCGGCGGATTTCGCCGCGCCGAGCAGCATACGAGCACGTGTGCCGTAAAGACGAAAGAGCCGCCGCGCATGGATCTGGTCGAGGAAGGCGTATTCGGCCCTGAGTTTCTCCACCTCGGCGGCAAAACCGGTCGCCGGAAAATCTCCGCCGGGCAGCGAGGCGCCAGCCGTCCACGGCTTGCCCTTGCGCCCCAGATACCCCTCGATCTTGTCGAGCATCGCTTCCGACAGCCGCCGATAAGTGGTGATCTTGCCGCCAAAAATGTTGACGATCGGCGCCTGGCCGTCGCCGCCCTCACCCTTCAGCACGTAGTCGCGTGTCGCCTCTTGCGCCTTCGAGGCGCCGTCGTCGTAAAGCGGCCGCACGGCGGAGTAGGTCCAGACGATGTCGTCGCGCGTCACCGGCTTTGCAAAATATTCGCTCGCCGCGTCGCAAAGGTATTTGATCTCTGCGTCGCTGATGGTGACGCTGGCCGGATCGCCCTCATAATCCTGGTCGGTCGTTCCGATGAGCGTAAAGTCGTCCTCATACGGGATGGCAAAGATAATCCGCCCGTCCTTGTTCTGGAAGAAATAGGCGCGCTCGTCTTCGAACTTCTTCTTCACGACGATATGGCTGCCCTGGACGAGCCGCACATTGTGCACGTCGTTCTGCCCAACCGCGCCCGATAGCACATGATCGACCCACGGCCCGGCGGCATTGACGAGCAGCCGTGCCCTCACCCGTTCGACCTTGCCCGAACGCAGATCCTCGATACCGATCGTCCAGGCGCCCTCCTCGCGGCGCGCACTGACCACCCTGGCGCGGGTCCGGATCACCGCGCCGCGGTCCGCCGCGTCGCGCGCATTGAGCACGACGAAGCGCGCATCGTTGACCCAGCAGTCGGAATATTCGAAGGCGCGCGAGAACAGCGGCTTCAGCGGCTTGCCGGCCGGATCGGTGCGCATGTCGAGCGTACGCGTCGGCGGCAGCAATTTGCGGCCGCCAATGTAATCGTACAGGAACAGGCCGAGCCTGATCAGCCAGGCGGGCCGGATGCCTTGCGCGTGCGGCAGCACGAAGCGCATTGGCCAGATGATGTGCGGCGCGCTCTTCCAGAGAACCTCGCGCTCCATCAACGACTCGCGCACGAGGCGAAACTCGTAGTGCTCGAGATAGCGCAGGCCGCCATGGATCAGCTTGGTCGAGCCGGACGACGTGCCGCTCGCCAGGTCGTTCATTTCGGCGAGGAAAACAGTGAACCCGCGCCCCACGGCATCGCGCGCGACGCCGCATCCGTTGATGCCGCCTCCAATGACGAAAATGTCATGGATCGGTATGTCCAAGCAGTCCTCCCGAAGGTGCCTTCGCAGCGCAGCATTTATGCGCATTTCGAAAGCACATCGGAATTATTTCGCAATCAATACGAATGTCAAACGAAAATTTCGAACATTGATTTGCAACGGTTTTTTCCGTCGCGTCAGCTAGTTGCGGTTTCGACCAATTGCACTTCGGACTCTTCGCAGATGCGGCGAACGCCGGCGAGATCGCAGCGGTCGGTGATGAACGTATCGACCTGGCTGAGATGTCCGATTCGCACCGGCGCGGTGCGTTCGAACTTGGTGGAGTCGGAAACCAGGATCACGTGACGCGCATTGGCGATGATCGCCTGCGCGACCTTCACCTCGCGAAAATCGAAGTCGAGCAGCGCGCCGTCATGATCGATCGCGGAGGCGCCGATGACGGCGTAATCCACCTTGAACTGCTTGATGAAATCGACCGCCGCTTCGCCGACGATGCCGCCGTCGGAGCCGCGCACGACACCGCCCGCGATCACCACTTCGATCGAGGGATACACCCGCATCCTGTTGGCAACATTGATGTTATTGGTGATGACCATCAATCCGGTATGGTCAAGCAGCGCCTTCGACACGGCTTCGGTCGTCGTGCCGATATTGATGAACAGCGACGCGCTGTCTGGAATAATGTGAGCCGCCGCGCGGCCGATCGCGTCCTTCTCCTCCGACGCGATCTTTCGGCGCTCCTCATACTCCATGTTCTCGATGCCGGAGGGGAACAGCGCGCCGCCGTGGATGCGTGACAGAAGCCGCTTGTCGCAGAGGTCGTTGAGATCCTTGCGGATCGTCTGCGGGGTCACGGCGAAATGCGTCGCCAGCTCCTCGACCAGCACGCGCCCATTGTCCTTCGCCATCTGAATGATTTCTGCGTGACGCGGCGCAAGGTACATGGACAGGCTCCCTCAGGTATTTTCGTTTTTTGAAATCTTATGCGAAAACGAAACCAATGAAAAGCACCGATATGAACCTTAGCCGGCTTCATATCGCGCTCCAAACGAATGTTTAGCCCATTCGCCCAGCAATTTCGGTGATCACGTCGAAGGCTGCGCTCACATCCTGCTCCGTCACGCTGAATTGTCCAGCCTGAAAGCGGATCGCGACGCGCCCGTCGACGCGCGTCTGGGTCAGATAGATGCGGCCATCATTATTGATCGCCTCGACGAGACGCAGATTATGCTCATCCCCGTTACGCCCGTCCGGCGCCCGATGGCGGAATGAGAAGAGCGACAACATCGGCTCGGTCACGATCTCGAAATCTGGCGCCGCCGCGATCCGCTTCGCCAGGTCCCCACTCCACAGCACATGGTCGCGGATCATCTGGCGCAAGCCTTCGAGCCCGTGCGCGCGCAACAGGAACCACAGTTTCAACGCACGGAAACGCCGGCCGAGCGGCACCGACCATTCCGAATAGTTGACGATACCGTCCTGGCCGTGCGTCTTCAGATATTCGGGCTGAATGGCGAGCGTGCGCACCAAGCTTGCCGGATCGCGCACGAACTGCACCGAGCAGTCGAACTGGGCGCCGAGCCATTTGTGCGGATTGAAGACGATCGAATCCGCCTCTTCGACGCCAGTCCAATAGTGCCGGAATTCCGGGCAGATCATCGCCGAACCAGCCCACGCAGCATCGACATGCAGGTAGAGCCCATACCGCTTTGCGATGGCCGCGACGGCGGCGATGTCGTCGGTGCCGCCCGTGCTGGTGCCGCCGACGCAGGCGATGATGCCGGCCGGCAGCTTCCCAGCCGCGGTGTCCGCCACAATCGCCGCCTCGAGTTCGGCGGCATCCATCGCCCGCAACGGCCCGCCCGTCTTGATGCGGACGAGATTCTCCTCGCCGACGCCGGAAACCCAGATAGCGCGGTCGATCGACGTATGCACCTGATCGCCTGAGTAGATGCGGATCTGTTTTTGGCCGGCGAGGCCTTGCCTGTTGCCATTCCAGCCGAGCGCGCGCTCGCGCATGACCAGCACGGCGTTCAACGTCGCCGACGAGGCCGAATCCTGGATCGAGCCCGAAAAGCCCTCCGGCAGGCCGAGCGCCTGGCGCAACCAGTCGACCATCACCGTTTCAAGCTCGGTGGCGGCCGGCGAGGTTTGCCAGAGCATGCACTGGGCGGCCATCACCGAAACCAGATATTCCGCGACCACCGAAACCGGCGCCGCATTGGCGGGAAAATAGGCGAAAAAGCGCGGATGCTGCCAATGCGTCATGCCGGGCAGAATCTTCGCTTCGAAATCGGCGAAGATCGTCTCCATCGGCTCCGGCAGTTCGGGTGGCGACGCCGCGATCTGCACGGCGATCTCGCCGGGTCGGGTCTGCGCCCTGACAGGCCTGTCGCGCAGGCTGTCGCGGTAGTCGGCACCCCAGTCGGCCGCACGGCGCGACCAGGTCCGGAACTCGGCTTCGTCCATGCGTCCTCCTCCGGCCGCCGCGGCGGAAGCCTGCTACATCGGAAAATCGGGCAGGCTCTTGAATGCCGACTTCAGCGCGTTCGACCATCCGTCGGAGACTGTGCGATAATACGGATCGTCGGACCCGATCCGCTTCTTCAGCCCGACCTTGTGGCTGTCTTTTTCGTAAAACATCATGTCGAGCGGCAGCCCGACCGACAGGTTCGATTTGAGCGTCGAGTCGAACGAGACGATCAGCAGCTTCGCCGTCTCGGCAAAGCTCATCGTGCGGTCATAGGCGCGCACCAGGATGGGCTTGCCGTATTTCGTCTCGCCAATCTGGAAAAACGGCGTGTCGTCGGTCGATTCGATAAAATTGCCTTCCGGATAGATGTGGAAGAGCCGCGGCTCCGTGCCTCTTATCTGCCCGCCGAGGATGAATGACGCATTGAAATAGGATTCAGCCTTCTCGCCCTCGGGTGCTGCCTGCGAGATCACCTCGCGCACCGTGTTACCGACCAGCCGCGCCGTCTGATACATGGACGGCGTTTCGAGCAGCGTCGGCGAACGCTCCGAAACCGCCTTGGTGCGCTCGTCCAGCAGGCTGACGACGGATTGCGTGGTCGCCAGGTTGCCGGCCGACATCAGCACGATCACCCGCTCGCCCGGTTCCTCCCAGATGTGCATTTTCCGGTAAGTCGAGATCGAGTCGACGCCCGCATTGGTGCGGGTATCCGACATGAAGACCAGACCGTTATCGATCTTGAGGGCGACGCAATAGGTCATGTGGGCGAATGTCCGGCAGGCGATTCCGTTACTAGAGCAATTCCAGCAGAATTGTGAGCGGTTCTGCGTCCGGATACCGGCGGGTCGAAAGACCCGCCGTTTTTGCGGCTAAACAAACAGATAGACCGGGGCGGCGATTCGAAGAAGCGCTGAGCCGGTCTGGTACGGGGAATTACTGCTCTACCGTGATGCGGACTTCAAGCTGTTCCTCGGCCTGACCCAGCCGAATCCCCGACACCGGCATGGCATCCCGATAGTCGCGGCCGGTGGCGATGCGCACATAGCGCTCGTCCGGCGCAATGCCGTTGGCGACGTCGAAGGCCACCCAGCCAAGCCCGTCGACGTGGGCTTCGGCCCAGGCATGGCTGGCGACCTGCTCCAGCCGGTCGTTCATCATCAGATAGCCACTGACATAGCGTGCCGGAAAGCCGAGCCGCCGGGCCGATGCGATGAATATATGGGCGTGGTCCTGGCAAACCCCGCTCGCCTGGGCGAGCGACAGCTCGGCGGTCGTTCCCGTATCGGTCGTACCGGGCAGAAAGGCTACTTTTTCGCGGATCGTCGCCATCAGCCGGTGAAGGCGGTCGATTTCGGCGCCCTTGCCGATCGAACCGGCCAACGCTGTCACCCCCTCGCCCACTGCGGTGAGCTGCGTTTCGCGGCGAAACAGCCAGAGCGGCGCAAAACCCTTGTGCGGCCCGACGACGCCCGCCCTGTTGTGGGTATCCACTTCGCCGGAAGCCTCGATCGTGATCTGGTGCGCCTCGCCTTCGGCGCTGAGCAGCCGCGTGTCGTTGCCGAATTGGTCGGAGAACCGCACCTCCTCGCGCGCGCCGCCGATCTTCAGCGCCCACGAAACGATGCTCTGGGTCTTGTCTGACAGTGGAAACAGGCGGATGCG
>DATJTE010000190.1:0-16947 GCA_035503715.1 Rhizobiaceae bacterium
AAGGCGTCCGTGACTTGCTTGGGTTAAAGCCCGGTACCGAGGTGAAGTTTAGATATAGCGCGAACCGTGAGATCGTCCTTGAACGCGTGGACGGCAAGCGCCCGCTAAGCAGGTTCGAGAAGCTACGAGGCCATGCCGGTCCGGGACCGAGCACCGATGAGATCATGACCTTGCTGCGCGGTGACGATTGACGATCGTCGACACGAATGTCCTGCTTGATCTCGTGACCGATGACGAGCGTTGGTTCGAATGGTCGCTAAACGCGATCGAAACCGCGGCTGCGGAGGGGCCACTCCTCCTCAATGCCGTCATCTATGCGGAATTGTCCGCGCGATACGAGCAATTAAGCGAAGTTGATGACTTCGTAGCCAAGGCTAACGTTCAATTTGCCGACATCCCGCGCGAGGCGGCGTTTGCGGCTGCCAAGGCGTTTGGCGAATATCGAGGCGGTGGTGGAAGTAAGACTGGTGTCCTATCCGATTTCTTCATAGGTGCTCATGCCGCCGTGCTGGACGTTCCCATCCTGACACGCGACATGGGCCGCTACAGAACCTACTTTCCACACGTGCGCCTCATTGCGCCGCAGATCAACTGAGTCCCCATGCGCTGCCCCTATTGCCAGTCCGAAGACACCCAGGTGAAGGATTCTCGTCCCGCCGAAGACGGCGCGGCGATCCGCCGGCGGCGTGTCTGCCCGGTTTGTGGCGGCCGCTTCACCACGTTCGAGCGCGTGCAATTGCGCGACCTGGTTGTGGTCAAGAAATCCGGCCGAAAGGTGCCTTTCGACCGCGATAAGCTCGCCCGTTCTATCGAGATCGCCTGCCGCAAGCGCAATGTCGAGCCGGAGCGCATCGAGCGCGCCGTGACCGGCATCGTGCGTCAGCTCGAAAGCTCGGGCGAAACCGAGGTGCCGACCGCCGAGGTCGGTCGTCTGGTGATGGAGGCGCTGAAGTCGCTCGACGACGTCGCCTATGTCCGCTTCGCATCCGTCTACCGTAATTTCCGCGAAGCGAAGGACTTTCACGAAGTCCTGGGCGAGCTTAAGGGCGACGAGGACGCCGGCTGAACCATGGCTGTCGCGCCGACGGTTGCCGGGGAGGCGATGGACCGCCGTTTCATGGCCGCTGCGATCCGGTTGTCGCGCTGGCACCTCGGCCTGACTGGCGAAAACCCTTCCGTTGGCTCACTTGTGGTCGCCGATATCGATGGCATTCCGACAATCGTTGGCCGGGGCGTCACGGCAATCGGCGGCAGGCCGCATGCGGAGCTGCAGGCACTGGCAGAAGCGGGCGAAGCGGCCCGCGGTGCCACGATCTACGCCACGCTGGAACCCTGCTCGCATATCGGCAAGGCGCCACCCTGTGCTGACGCCATCGTTGCTGCCGGGATACGCCGGGTAGTCGTAGCCTCTCTCGATCCCGACATCCGCGTTGCCGGTCGTGGCGTGAGTATCTTGAAGCGCGCCGGCATCGACATCGTTACCGGCTGCGAAGAGGCGACCGCCAGGCGTGTGATGGCCGGCTTCCTCACCCTCAAGGCCAAGGGCAGGCCGTTCGTCACGCTGAAGCTGGCAGTATCGGCCGACGGCAAGATCGGCCGTGTCGGGGCCGGCCAGGTGTCGATCACCGGGCCGATCGCGCGCCGCGCCGCGCAGATCATGCGCGTCGAGCACGACGCCATCATGGTCGGTGTGCAGACCGTGGTCGAAGACGATCCCCTGTTAACTGTCCGCCTTGACGGACTCGCCGACCGGTCGCCGCTGCGCGTCGTGATCGACTCCCAGGCGCGCACGCCCACCACGGCGCGGATGTTTGCCGAACGCGACTGCAGCCGGATCATGATCCTTTCGAGCAATAAGGCGCCGGGGCGCGCCGTGGAAAGACTGCGCGACGTCGGCGCGACGGTCGATACGCTGACGTCGGACTACAAGGGGCGCCTCGAGCCGCGCGAAATCCTGCGCCATCTCGGCGTGCTGGGCGTCAAGAGCGTTCTGCTCGAAGGCGGAGCCGAGACCGCGCGCCGATTTCTCGACGCCGGGCTGGTCGATCGGATCGCCTTGTTCGTGTCGCAGACGATTGTTGGTGACGATGGGATTGCGTCACCCGTAGCCGAAGACGGCATTCCAGAAGGTTTTGTCCGGCGTTCCGAAGAGACCTTCGGCGCTGACCGACTGATCGACTACGAAAGGCCTTTCTGATGTTCACTGGAATCGTCACCGACATCGGCACGGTCGCTTCGGCGAAGCCGTTGCCTGAGGGCGTGCGGCTGCGCATCGATACCGCCTATGATCCGGCCACGATCGCCATCGGCGCATCGATTTCCTGCGGCGGCGTGTGCCTGACGGTCACGCAGCTTCCTGATACCGGCTCGAACGCCCGCTGGTTCGAGGTCGAGGCCTGGGAGGAAGCACTGCGGCTGACCACGGCGTCCCAATGGGCATCTGGCACGAAAATCAATCTCGAGCGCGCGCTGAAAATCGGTGACGAACTCGGTGGCCATATCGTTTCGGGCCATGTCGACGGCACGGCTGAAATCGTCGAGCGCAAGGACGAGGGCGACGCGGTTCGCTTCACCCTTGAAGCGCCGCGCCATCTGGCGAAATTCATCGCGCCGAAGGGCTCGGTCGCGCTCGACGGCACCTCGCTGACGGTCAACAAGGTCGAAGGCATGCGCTTCGACGTGCTCTTGATCCATCATTCGCTGTCGGTCACGACTTGGGGCGAGCGCAGGGCAGGGGATCGCGTCAACCTCGAGATCGATACCATGGCGCGTTATGCCGCGCGGCTTTCCGAAGCCGCTGCGGAAGGCCTGTAACGCCGAATTCGCCCCGCTTACGCTTGCGGTAACGAGCCGTTCGGCCTAAGTCACCGGCTCCGCCGGAGACTGATATGGCAAGCCCCGACAAACCGCACCTTCTGATCGTCGAAGCACGTTTTTACGACGGGCTGTCGGACGCGCTTTTGGAGGGTGCGAAGGCGGCGCTCGATGAGGCGGGCGCGACCTATGAGGTGGCGACCGTGATGGGCGCGCTCGAGGTTCCTGCCGTCATTTCCTTTGCGCTCGACGGCGCCGAAGAAGGCGGTACGGAGTTCGACGGTTTTGTCGCGCTGGGCTGCGTCATCCGCGGCGAGACCTATCATTTCGACATCGTCGCCAATGAATCGAGCCGCGCGCTGATGGATCTGTCGGTCGAGGAGTCCGTCGCCATCGGCAACGGCATCCTGACGACTGAGAATGAGGAGCAGGCCTGGTATCGCGCCCGCAAGAACGAGGGCGACAAGGGCGGCTTCGCGGCGCGCGCAGCACTCACCATGATCGCGCTACGCGAAAGGTTCGGCGCGTGAGCCAGCCGGCGCAGAGCAGTTCGTCGGGGCCGCGCCAGGCAAACAAGCGCGGCGCGGCGCGACTCGCCGCCGTGCAGGCGCTCTATCAGATGGATGTCGCCGGCAGCGGCCTGCTGGAGATCACCGCCGAGTATGAAGCCTTCCGCCTCGGTAAGGAGGTGGACGGCGCGCTTTATCGCGAGGCGGACGCGCAATGGTTCCGCGCCATCCTTGCCGGCGTTGTCGAGAACCAGAAGACCGTTGATCCGGTCATTCGCCAGGCGCTCACCGACGACTGGCCGCTGTCGCGGCTGGATTCCACGCTGCGCGCCATTTTGCGGGCAGGGGTCTACGAACTCATGAAGCGCGACGATGTGCCGGTCGCCGTCATCGTCTCGGAATATGTCGATATCGCCAAAGCCTTCTACGAGGAAGACGAACCGAAGCTGGTGAACGCGGTGCTCGACCGCGTGTCGCGCCGGGTACGTGGCGAAGGCCGCGGCGCTGAGCCGAAATCATGACCGCGTCGGAAGGCCAGGCGCGGCGCACCGCGATCATCCTTGCATCGTCGCAGGCGATCATCGGTTCGGCCGCGCCGATCGCCATCTCGATCGGCGGTCTGGTCGGCTATTACCTGCTCGGTCCCGACAAGTCTTTGGCGACCGCGCCGATCACCGGTTACAATGTCGGCGTGGCGCTTGGAGCACTGCCCGCGGCGGGGATCATCCGCTGGGCCGGCCACCGCAACGGCTTCATGATCGGCACGCTCGTCACCGCGATCGGCGGGCTCGCCGCGACACTGGCGATCTTCCAGTCGGCCTTCTGGTTTTTCGCCATCAGCCTTGCCGTGCTTGGCATAGGCGGCGCCTTCGTGCAGCAGTTCCGCTTTGCCGCGGCCGACAACGCGCCGCCGGAGTTCAAGGCGCGCGCCATTTCCTTCGTTCTGGCTGGCGGCGTGATCACCGCCATCCTTGGCCCGCAGATCGTTATTTTCACGCGCGAGCTGATTGCCGGAGCACCGTTTGCCGGTTCCTTCGCGTCGATCCTTGTTCTCGCCGCGGTCGGCGCGCTGATCCTGGCGTTCCTGCGAACGGAGAACGGCGGGCAAGGCGACGCAGGTGCCAATATCTCCGATGCACGGCCGCTGACGGAAATCGTCGCCCAACCACGTTTCGCCGTGGCGCTGTTTTGCGGCGTCGCGACCTTTGCGCTGATGAGCTTCGTCATGACCGGCGCACCGCTCGCCATGGTCGGCTGCGGTTTCACGCCGGATCAGGCGACACTCGGCATTTCCTGGCATGTGATGGCGATGTTCGCGCCGAGTTTCATCACCGGCCGCATCATCCAGCATTTTGGCGTCGAGCGCGTCATCGCGGCCGGATTGATCCTACTCATCATCTGTGCCGCCGTCGCGTTGACGGGAATCCAACTCTGGCAGTTCTGGACATCGCTGATCCTGCTTGGTCTTGGCTGGAATTTCGGCTTCATCGGCGCCACCGCGATGGTCTCCAACACCTATCGGCCTTCCGAAAAGGGCAAGGCGCAGGGTTTTCACGATTTCGTCCTGTTCACCACCGTGGCGCTCGCGTCGCTGGCCTCGGGCGCAGTCTACAATGCCTGGGGCTGGGACATGCTGAATTGGATCGTGTTCCCGGTCAGCGTGTCCTGCCTGCTGGCGCTCGGCTGGCTTGTGGCTTCGCAGAAGCGGGCGGCCGTCGCGGCCTGATCTCAGCGGGCTGATCGGCCGCGCACCGGGTGATCGAGCGTGACCTCCAGTTGCGAACTGCCTTCCTCGATGATCCAGCGGCGGCGCAAGACGTAGAAGTCATGGCGCGCTCCGCCCGAAGCGAGCGAAACGATATCGCCTTCCGCGCAGTCGACGCCGAGGATCGCGCTGCGGGCGAGATCAAGCCCGATCTTGCTGGCATAACGGTCCGCGCTGCTGGTCGCTGTGATGACGACACCGCCCGCCGTTGCGTCGCGGCCGCGACTCGGCGATGTTTCCGTGCGGTTTCGTGAAGAAATGCCGGAAGTGGATTCCGCCATGGTCGTCAGACTCTCGAAAATCGTCATGTGCCTGTGCCTGGCAGCCTTCGCATTCCTGGTCGCCTTCGGCAACATCACCGATTACGGCTCGAACTTCGCCTTCGTTCAGCACGTGCTGAGCATGGACACGACGTTTCCAGGCAACGCGCTGATGTACAGGGCGATCACCAGTCCGACGCTCTGGACGGTCGGCTACTGGATGATCATCCTCGGCGAGGCGCTAACCTGCATCCTCTTCCTCATCGCGTCGCTCCGGCTCTGGCAGGCGCGCAACGGCTCTGCCGCGGCCTTTGACGACGCCAAAACGTTTGCCGTCATCGGCGCGACCATGGGCTTCCTCGTGTGGTTTCTCGGCTTCATGGTGATTGGCGGCGAATGGTTCGCCATGTGGCAATCGTCAACCTGGAATGGCCAGGAAGCCGCCTTCCGCTTCTACATAACGATCTTGGCTGTGCTGATCTTCGTTATGCAGCCCGAGCGCGAACTCAACCGGCCCTGAACGAACCGGGTCGCGGCACCACGACCATGGGGAAGCGCCTAAATCGATTAGGCTTTTGGCATTCCCGACCGCTCTCGCCGAAACCAGCCTAAAAAGCCTTGCCGAGTGTTGACGAGCGGCGGTGGCTTTCGCATAAGCCGCACCGAAACGCCGGATTCTGGCCGCTTTTGGCCGCCGGGTTCAGTCTCACCGGGCCGGAGAGGGGATCTTCGGGCCAAATCAGGGAAAACTACCCGCAATGAACACACTTTACGTTGTCATTCTTTGCGGCGTGCTTTCGATTGTCTACGCGATCTGGGCGACGCGCTCCGTGCTCGCTTCGGACCAGGGCAATGCACGCATGCAGGAAATCGCCGCCGCGATCCGCGAAGGCGCCCAGGCTTATCTCGCACGCCAGTACACGACCATCGCCATCGTCGGCGTCGTCGTCTTCCTGCTCGCCTGGTGGCTTCTGTCCGGCACCGCCGCGATCGGCTTCCTGATCGGTGCCGTGCTCTCGGGCGCAGCCGGCTTCATCGGCATGCACGTCTCGGTTCGCGCCAATGTGCGCACCGCGCAGGCCGCCTCGAACAGCCTTGCGGCAGGCCTCGACATCGCGTTCAAGTCGGGCGCCATCACCGGCATGCTTGTCGCCGGCCTCGCACTGCTCGGTGTCTCGATCTACTACTGGGTGCTCACCGGCCCGCTGGGCTACGCTCCGGCTGACCGCACCGTCATCGATTCCCTGGTCGCGCTCGGCTTCGGCGCTTCGCTGATCTCGATCTTTGCCCGTCTCGGCGGCGGCATCTTCACCAAAGGTGCGGACGTCGGCGGTGACCTCGTCGGCAAGGTGGAAGCAGGCATCCCGGAGGATGATCCGCGCAATCCGGCCACCATCGCCGACAATGTCGGCGACAATGTCGGCGATTGCGCCGGTATGGCCGCCGACCTGTTCGAGACCTATGCGGTGACCGTCGTCGCCACCATGGTGCTGGCCGCCATCTTCTTCGGCGCCGCCGCCAACTTCGCTGAGATCATGGTGTATCCGCTGGCCATCTGCGGCGCCTGCATCCTGACCTCGATCATCGGCACGTTCTTCGTGAAGCTCGGCTCGAGCGGCTCGATCATGGGTGCGCTCTACAAGGGCCTTATCGTCACCGGCCTCCTGTCGATCGTCGGCCTTGGCGGAGCGACCTCGCTCACCATCGGCTGGGGCGAGATCGGCCAGGCCAACGGCATGGCGATCACCGGCGTGAACCTGTTCATCTGCGGCCTGATCGGCCTCGTGGTGACGGCGCTGATCGTCGTCATCACCGAGTACTACACCGGCACCAACAAGCGTCCGGTGAATTCGATCGCGCAGGCGTCGGTCACCGGCCATGGCACCAACGTCATCCAGGGCCTCGCGGTTTCGCTGGAATCAACGGCGCTGCCGGCCATCGTCATCGTTGCTGGCATCATCTCGACGTTCCAGTTCGCTGGCCTGTTCGGCACCGCGATCGCCGTGACCACCATGCTCGGCCTCGCTGGCATGATCGTCGCGCTCGACGCCTTCGGCCCGGTCACCGACAATGCCGGCGGCATCGCCGAAATGTCGGGCCTGCCGAAGGAAGTCCGTCACTCGACGGACGCGCTCGACGCCGTCGGCAACACGACCAAGGCTGTCACCAAGGGCTACGCCATCGGCTCGGCTGGTCTTGGCGCGCTGGTGCTGTTCGCGGCCTATAGCTACGACCTGCAGTACTTCGCGGCCAACGCCGCGCAGTTCCCGTACTTCGCCGATATCGGCACGGTCTCGTTCGATCTGTCGAACCCGTATGTCGTCGCTGGCCTGATCTTCGGCGGCCTGATCCCATACCTCTTCGGCGGTATCGCGATGACAGCCGTGGGTCGTGCGGCAGGCTCGATCGTCGAGGAAGTGCGTCGTCAGTTCCGCGAGAAGCCGGGCATCATGCAGGGCACCGACAAGCCGGACTATGCGCGCGCGGTCGACCTTCTCACCAAGGCGGCGATCAAGGAAATGATCATTCCGTCGCTGCTGCCGGTGCTGGCCCCGCTCGTCGTCTACTTCGGCGTGCTGCTGATCTCAGGCTCGAAGGCCTCGGCCTTTGCAGCACTCGGCGCCTCGCTGCTCGGCGTGATCGTCAACGGCCTGTTCGTCGCCATCTCGATGACCTCGGGCGGTGGCGCGTGGGACAACGCCAAGAAGTCGTTCGAGGACGGCTTCACCGACAAGGATGGCGTCAAGCACCTCAAGGGCTCCGAGGCGCACAAGGCTTCGGTGACCGGCGATACGGTCGGCGATCCCTACAAGGACACCGCCGGTCCGGCCGTGAACCCGGCGATCAAGATCACCAACATCGTGGCGCTGCTCCTGCTCGCCGTGCTCGCGCACAGCTAAGCAGGCAATCGCCTCAAACAAAAACCCGCGGGAGCGATCCCGCGGGTTTTTTGTTTGGAATTTGCTTTGGCGTTACGTGCCGAACGGATTCGACACCATGCCGCCCACGCCGGTCAAGAGCTGTCCGAGGAAGTTCTGCTCCTTGCCGCCCGTCGGCGTCGTGCGTGAGATGAAGTCGAACACCTTGCCGTCCTGCATGCCGTAATTGGCGATGTTGGTGACGCGGTCGTCCTCGCCGAAATAGACGGCGAGCACGCGCTGGTCGACGAGGCGCGGGTTCATGAAGGCGACGTTGCGCACGCGCTTTTGCGAGATGTAATAGAATGCCTCGCTGTCGAAGGTTGCGCTGGTTGACGGGGTTCCGAGCGCCAGGATCACCTGCTCGCGGCTGGAGCCGACCGGCACCATGTCGAGCGTCTCCTGGTCCATGACGTAACCCTGGTTGATCGTCTGGCGCGGGTTCAGCGTATTCGATGCGTTGCAGCCCGAAACGACGATGACGCCGGCGAGGGCGATAAAGGCGCCCTTCGAGGCCGGGAACTTGAAAATGTGCGACTGCAACAACAACTCCATGTCATTCCGCTGCGGCCCCGGCTTGCTCCGCGGCGCGAAACCGGTAAACCAGCTTCGCTGACGATGCAACCTGACCCGAACCCGACCCAAATGAGGCGCCCCGGCCTATTCAGACGCCTGTTTCCCCGGCGCGACCCCACCATTCAAAAAACCGTGGACACGCTCTACGAACAAATCGTGGCAGCCGCGCGGCAGCCCTTCCTCTATTCGGATTGGCAGGTGCCGGATACGCCGCTCGGCCGCTATGAGATGCTTTCGCTCCACCTTTTCCTGTTCCTGCGCCGCGTTCGCGGCGAGGAGGGGGCGATCCACGAAATTGCCCAGGAGCTGACCGACGGGTTTTTCAGGGACATGGATCACTCGATTCGCGAACTCGGCGTCAGCGACGTCGGTGTGCCGAAGCGCATGAAGAAGCTTTCGCGCATGTTTTACGGCCGCGTGACTTCGTATGGGGATGCGCTCGACCGTGACGATGGCGCAGCACTGGCAGCCGCGCTGGCGCGCAATGTCCGGCCGGAGCTCTCCGACTGGCGGGAGGCGGGGAAACTGGCCGGCTACGCGGCGGCCGCCGCCACGGCGCTGCAAGGGCAGGGCATACCGGCCTTCCTCGACGGACGTGTCAGCTTTGCGCCGCCCGCGGAGACCGCGCCATGAAACACGCCGCCACCAGCCCGGTTTCCTTCATCGCCCATGTCGCGCGGCTGCCGAAGAAGGGCATGCCTGTCGTCATCGACGCGGACGAGAAGCAGCGCGCCGCGTTGGCGCGGGAGCACGGCCTCGAGGCTGTCAGCCGCTACCATGCGGATATGATCGTCGCAGCGTGGAAAAACGGCGGCGTGCGCGTATCCGGAACAGTGGAAGCAGAAATCACCCAGGCCTGCGTGATGACGCTCGAACCCATCGAATCAAAAATCGCCGAGAAGGTGACGGCCGTCTTCCTGCCGGAGGAGTCGAAACTCCTGCGCCTCGATTTTCATACGGCAAACGAAATCGTGCTCAATGCCGACGGACCGGATGGGCCTGAGGTGTTTTCGGGTGATACGATCGACGTCGGCGCGCTCGCCGAGGAGTTTTTTGCGCTCGCCATCGATCCTTATCCCCGCAAGAAAGGTGTTTCCGCTCCTGAAACCCCGGAAAATGATGTTTCCGATGAGAAACGGGGCGAATTGTTTGAAAAGCTCAAATCCTTTACGCCGAAATCTTGAAAACCGGCTTTGAAACGCGGAATGCGGTTGTGCCGCGCACCAAAACCGCTATTTTCCGGCCGAACTTGGCAACCTTCGCTCGGCGAGATTTTTGGCGGGCCTTCGTGAGTAAAACCACGCCTTGATACGTATTTCCATTGACGCGATGGGCGGCGATCACGGGCCGGCGGTGACCATACCGGCGCTGGCCCGCGTGCTGGAGCGCCGGCCCGACGTCCGCTTCCTGATCTACGGTCACCAGGACCAGGTGCGTCCCGTTCTCGACGGCGTAGCCAGGCTCAAGGGCGCGTCCGAATTCGTGCATTGCGATATCGCGGTGCGCATGGACGACAAGCCGAGCCAGGCGCTGCGCCACGGCCGCTGGAAATCGTCCATGTGGAAGGCGATCGAGGCGGTCAAGAATGGCGACGCCGACGTCTGCGTCTCAGCCGGCAATACCGGCGCGCTGATGGCCATGTCGAAATTCTGCCTGCGCACCATGGCCAGCATCGACCGTCCGGCGATCGCTGCCATCTGGCCGAACATGCGCAGCGAAAGCGTGGTCCTCGATGTCGGCGCAACGATCGGCGCCGATGCGCAGCTTCTGGTCGATTTCTCCATCCTGGGCGCTGCCATGGCGCGCGCGCTCTTCGACGTCGAGCGGCCGACGGTCGGGCTGCTCAATGTCGGCGTCGAGGAGATCAAGGGCCAGGAAGAGGTCAAGGAAGCCGGCAAGGTGCTGCGCGAGGTCAATCTGAAGTCGCTCGACTACAAGGGCTTCGTCGAGGGCGATGACATTGCCAAGGGCACGGTCGATGTCGTCGTGACGGAAGGCTTCGCCGGCAACATTGCGCTGAAGACCGCGGAAGGAACCGCGCGTCAGATCGCGGGTTATCTTCGGTCGGCGATGAGCCGCACGCTGATGGCGAAGATCGGTTATTTCTTTGCCCGCCAGGCCTTTGAGCGGCTGCGCGAAAAGCTAGACCCGCGCCGCAGCAATGGCGGTGTCTTCCTGGGTCTGAACGGCATCGTCGTCAAAAGCCACGGCGGCACCGACGAGGAAGGTTTTTCGGCCGCGATCGAGCTGGGTTACGACATGGTGCGCAACCGCCTGCTCGAGCGCATCAAGGCTGATCTCGAATTCTATCATGCGCGCATGCCGAAGGCGGCGGACGTGCTCGTTCCGGAACCGCGCGCGCAGGAAGCATAGGGGCAGATGGTGATACGATCGATCGTGCGCGGCACGGGTTCCGCGCTCCCGCGGCGCATTATGAAGAACATCGATTTCGAGGGCATGGTCGAGACCTCGGACGAGTGGATTGTGCAGCGCACCGGCATCCGCCAGCGCCATATCGCCGCCGACGACGAGACGACCGCCTCGCTCGGCGAAGCCGCCGCGCGCGCCGCGCTCGACAATGCTGGCCTCACCCCTGCCGATATCGACGCCATCGTGCTCGCCACCTCGACGCCCAACAACACGTTTCCGGCGACCGCTGTGGAGATCCAGCAGCGGCTTGGCATGCGGCACGGCTTTGCCTTCGACCTGCAGGCCGTCTGCTCGGGCTTCGTTTTTGCGATCAGCACCGCCGATTTGCACATCCGCTGCGGGCTCGCCAAACGCGTGCTGGTGATCGGCTCCGAAACCTTCTCGCGCATCCTCGATTGGAACGACCGTTCGACCTGCGTGCTCTTCGGCGACGGCGCGGGCGCCGTCGTGCTGGAGGCTGGCGAAGGGCAGGGAACCACGGCCGATCGCGGCATCATCGCGTCCAGCCTGCGCTCCGACGGCACGCACCGCGACAAGCTTTTTGTCGATGGCGGCCCCTCGACCACCGGCACGGTCGGCCATCTGCGCATGGAGGGCCGCGAGGTCTTCCGTCACGCCGTCGGCATGATCACCGACGTCATCGAGGACACGTTCGGCAAGGCCGGCATCACCGCCGCCGACATCGACTGGTTCGTGCCGCACCAGGCCAACAAGCGCATCATCGACGGCTCGGCGAAGAAGCTCGGCATCTCGGACGAAAAAGTGGTTACCACCGTGCATCTGCATGGCAACACCTCAGCCGCTTCCGTGCCACTCGCACTGTCGATCGCCGTGTCCGACGGCCGTATCAAGAAAGGCGATCTGGTCCTGCTTGAAGCGATGGGAGGCGGCTTCACCTGGGGCGCGGTGCTTGTGCGCTGGTGAGTAATCTTTCATAACCATCTTAGGGTCTTAGGCGGTGTTCGGTTCTTGACCTCATAGGGCCAATGCTCTTAACGTCCACCGGTTTTCAGACTAAGCAATAATATTTCAGAGATGGGACCGCTTGATGGGAGGGAAGACACTGACGCGCGCTGACCTCGCGGAAGCCGTCTATCGCAAAGTCGGCCTGTCACGCACGGAATCCGCCGAACTCGTCGAGACGGTGCTCGACGAAATCTGCGAGGCGATCGTGCGTGGCGAGACGGTCAAATTGTCGTCATTCGCGACCTTCCATGTGCGCTCGAAGAACCAGCGCATCGGCCGCAATCCGAAAACCGGTGAGGAAGTTCCGATCCTTCCCCGCAGGGTGATGACGTTCAAGGCATCGAACGTGCTGAAGACGCGCATTCTGCGTGCGCATCAGATCAAGACGAAGAGTCCGAAGTAGCGTTCCGGCGCGCCGTTGCGCCTTGAAATTTTCCCCTCGCGCCGGGGTTGAAAGGTGCGTTACGAAACGCTGAAATGACCTACGAATCGCTTTCCGCCGCCCACGGAGACGACCCGCATGGATAAAAGCCCCGACGCCTTTCGCACCATCAGCGAAGTGGCCGAAGACCTCGATCTTCCGCAGCATGTGCTCCGGTTCTGGGAGACGCGTTTTAACCAGATCAAGCCGATGAAGCGCGGCGGCGGACGGCGTTATTACCGTCCGCAGGATGTCGAGCTGATCAAAGGCATCCGCTACATGCTCTACGACCAGGGCTACACCATCAAGGGTGTGCAGAAGCTTCTGCGCGACAATGGCAATCAGTTCATCGTCGCGGTCGGCAATGGCGACATGGCGGCGATAGAGGCGATCGCCGCGCGCAAGAAGGCCGAGGCGCCGATGACGGCCGGCGCACAGCCGCGACCCGATGACGAGACGCTTGTCGGCGAGCCGCGCGTGAAGCCATCGCGCCGCTTCTTCGGGCTTGGCCGGGCCGATGACGAGGGGCCGGTTCCCGCCGATCAGGGCAAGCTGTCGCGCGACAATCGCGCGTTGCTGCAGGAAGCGCTCTTCGACCTGCTCGAATGCAAGCGCCTGCTCGATCAGGTGCGGTAGGTTCCCGCCGTCTTTCTCCTTGACCGCTGAGGATGCGAACGGCGGGGAGCGACTGTCGTCAAAGAATAAAATCCGTCTTCGTGATCTCAGCGAGTGTCACGTCCACCAGCCGGATGGCGAAGTCCGCACCGAGGCCGCCGACAGTGTTGACCTGAACCACGACATCAGGACCAACGACGTCCACGATCTTCAACTGCCCAACTTTCGTGAAGGGAGCCGTGCCGCGATAAACGAGCGCTGGCCCGAACAAGGCAGAGACGTTGATCTTGTCGTGGCCAAAGAAGTCGAGGATCCGGTCCGGCGCGGCAACGGTCGATTCCGAGATATTCCTGAACCGGAAGGCGTCGTTGCCGCCATTGCCGGTCGCCTCGTCGGCGCCGGCGCCGCCCACCCAGACGTCATTGAACTCGGAGCCGGAGAACTCGTCGCTTTTGCCGCTGCCGGTCACTACAACCTTCGCGTCCGACATGTCTCCGCGGATCTCGAGCGTTTTGGTCGACGTGTATTTGCCCGTGAAGTCGACCGTGCCGCCGTTGCCGGTGATGTTGATTGCCCACCACGGTTCATCGTTCGTCGGGACGAATTTGGAAAACTGGTTGAGTTGGGTCGCGTTGGCATAGAGGTTCGGCTCATCGGCCCACAATTCCTCGACCCCGACGATCACTAAGGTCGGCAGAAAGGTGTGATTGTTGTGCCCGATCATGGTGATGCGGTCGATACCTGTCCCGCCGTCGACCCGACCGCGTTGACTGTTCCAGTCCTGGATCGAGAAACGGTCGTTTCCGGCCATTCCCCTCAAAATGTCAGTGCCGCCGCTGAAACCGCGAAAGGTGTCCGCCAATGCGGTCCCGGTGAAGTTGTTGTTCATGTTCGTGACGGTGAAAACGGCCATGTCGATTCTCCTGCCTGTGCGCTCACTGATTATGTGGAAAGGCCTGAGGCCAGACCGCGCCTATCCGGCCGCGAAAAATCCGGCTTGTCATCCCCCGCGCGGGGGATGAATTTCGAAATCGATACGATCCTGTCGATCTGCGGCAGCCCGCGCGTGTGGGAAGGGGCGAAACGGAGCGACAGCAGCCTGTAAACCGCCGCGAAGATCGCAAAACGGGCTGCTCGCAGTTCCAGCTATGTCGTTGAAAAAATGGTCGGAGCGGCGGGATTCGAACCCACGACCCCTTGACCCCCAGTCAAGTGCGCTACCGGGCTGCGCTACGCTCCGAGCCGCCGAAAGCCTTATATTTTCGAGGATTGCGCCGCAAGGGCGAAAATCGCAAATCTCGCGCGCAACAGTCGGCTGGACGACCAGGCATCGGCCGCGCACAGATGGAAAAGCCTGCGGGGATCGCCAGCCGTTGACCGGCGCACGTTCTGCGGCGAAATCTCTCGATCAGAGCAGGAAATCGCCTTTGGTGAGATCAACGATTTCGATCTGAAATGCCCGGCATTGTCTTCTTTGGACCGAAAAAGAACGGGCGGCCGAAGCCGCCCGCTCTCTTGATTTGGTTGACTAAGAGATCAGATGATCTCGAAATCCGCCGCGCGAAGGTCGGCTCTGTTCGCGATGACAGCGAACAGAACCTGCGCGGCCGTGCCATTGCCGTCGGCGTCGTAGAAGAGCTCGCCGGTGGACTGGTTGTAGATGATGCGGTCGCTTGCATCGGTCGCGCTCGCGCCCAGCTTGAATGCTGCCGCTGCGAGGAGACCATCAGCCCCGGCCTTCGAGAAGACATCGCTCGACAGTTGGATTTGGTCGTCCAGCCTGTCGAAGCCGAAGACGCGATCGACATTCTTCGTACGGTTGAGCGCCGTGCTGAACACGAACGTGTCGTTGTCCATATTGCCGTTCAGGATGTCGTTGCCGTACTTGCCGTCGAGGACGTCGTCGCCAGCGCGCCCCGTCAGGTTGTTGGCGGCGCTGTTGCCGGTCAATTTGTTGTCGAGAGCGTTGCCGCCGAGCGCGATACCTGCTCCGCCGATCGCCTTGCCGTTTTCGATGTTGGCTCCCAGCATGTAGTTGATGAATGTGCGGACCTCGTCGGTGCCTTCATTCAGCCTCTCGACCGCCATGTCGCCAGCCTCGTCAATGACGATAACATCATCGCCACGGCCGCCAATCATGGTGTCGGCGCCTGCCTTGCCGTTGATGTAGTCATTGCCGGCCGCACCATCGAGACGGTCCGCCGCGGTCGTGCCGACATGCGCTCCGTTGACCGGCGCCGAGGCGCCGAGCGTGAAGGTTATGAGCTCGGTATTCCCCAAGCCGTCGTCGGCGACCAGTTGGATCGTGGTCTGCGAGCCGTCCGTGCCCGACGAGTACAGAAGGCCGTTTACCTGATCCAATGTCAGATTGTTCATCGCCGCCGTCAGTTCGGTGACGCCGTCTGCAAGGAACACCTTGCCGCCGCCTCCAAGGTTCAGCGCGTTCACGTCAAAGGTCAAAGAGTCGTCCGTGCCGACATTGTCGAGAGCCGACAGCGTTGTGCCTTCTTCGAACAGCATGTCGATGCTGGTATCGAGGCCACCGATGCCTTCATCGACGCTCTGAACGTTGACCGTCACCTCTTCCGTGTCCTCGTTGCCGGCATTGTCGGCGGCGACGACGATGAAGGTGTATTCGTCCACCGCCTCGAAATCCAACGAGCCGCTGAGGGTGATTTCCCCTGTCGTCGCGTTGATTTCGAACGGACCCGTGAAGACGCCGCCACCGATAGCCCTGAGGCTGAAGGTGACCTCATCGTCAAAGCCCGCATCGGCGTTGGCATCAGTGGCAGCCGCAGTTGCGATGACCGTGCCGTCCATCGTGTCTTCATCGACGTTGAGTGTGCCAATCGGGCCGAGCACCGGATCGACATCCACGGCGTCCGCGATGTTGATGGCTGCACCACTGCCGAACTTGATCAGTTCAACATTCGTCAGCGTGTCAGTGTCGCCATTGCCGGTAACCATATACGTGCCGGTGCCGGAGTCGAACGTGATCGTGTAGTCCGACCAGTCGCCGTCGAAGACGGCCGTGTCCGTTCCGGCGCCTCCATCGATCGTGTCGCTGCCGCTACCGCCCTTCAGCGTGTCGTCGCCGCCGCGGCCGAAGAGCGCGTCGTCGCCGCCGCGTCCGTCGAGATCATCCGCGTCGTTATTCGCACCGAGGGTGGCATGGTTGTTTCCGTCGAGCAGATCGGAACCCGCAGTACCCTTCAGCGTGTCGGCGCCGGCGCCGCCAAGCACGATCACGGCATCCTGTGCCGGCGTGCCCGTCGGGTTCAACGTTTCGATCGCCGCTTCGGCGTCGAACGTGACGCCCGAGGTTAGGCCGCGGAAGTTGAAATCGGTTCCGACGTTCCCGAACGTGTTGTCGTTGATGCTGACGCCGTCGGCATCGACACCGCCAGATACGCCGCTGCCGGTTCCACTGAACGTGTTGCCGTCGATCGTCGCCGTCGAAGACCCGCCCATGTCGATGTTAATGCCGGTGCGGCTCCACTCGATCGTGTTGCCGGTGACGACGAGGTCGACGCCGCCCCCGTCGAACCAGATGCCGCGGCCCCACGATGCCGAGCCGAACGAACTCTCATGCGCGCCGCTGATCAGGTTGTCAGTGATGCTGACCGTTCCGCCGGTGAGTGGCGGAAGCGATATGGCGCGGTCATCGGTTGCA
>DATJTE010000191.1:0-4985 GCA_035503715.1 Rhizobiaceae bacterium
CTGCATCGCGTCGACCGTGCCCATCTGCATGAGGATCCGGCGCAGCACCCACATCTTGGAGAGCTTGCCCTGATCGACCAGCAGCTCTTCCTTGCGCGTGCCGGACTTGCCGACGTCGAGCGACGGGAAGATGCGCTTGTCGGCCACCTTGCGGTCGAGCACGATCTCCGAGTTACCAGTGCCTTTGAACTCTTCGAAGATGACCTCGTCCATGCGGCTGCCGGTGTCGATGAGGGCCGTGGAGACGATAGTCAGCGAGCCGCCCTCCTCAATATTGCGCGCGGCGCCGAAGAAGCGCTTCGGGCGCTGCAGCGCATTGGCGTCGACGCCGCCGGTCAGCACCTTGCCGGAGCTCGGCACGACCGTGTTGTAGGCGCGGCCGAGGCGCGTGATCGAATCGAGCAGGATCACGACGTCCTTCTTGTGCTCGACGAGGCGCTTGGCCTTCTCGATCACCATTTCGGCGACCTGGACGTGGCGCGAGGCGGGCTCGTCGAAGGTCGAGGAGATGACCTCGCCATTCACCGAGCGCTGCATGTCGGTGACTTCCTCCGGCCGCTCGTCGATCAGCAGCACGATCAGAAAGACTTCCGGATGGTTGTCGGTGATCGCCTTGGCGATGTTCTGGAGGAGCACCGTCTTGCCGACGCGCGGCGGCGCGACGATCAAAGCGCGCTGGCCCTTGCCCTGCGGGCTCACGATGTCGATGACGCGCGCCGACTTGTCCTTGACCGTCGGGTCCAGCGTATCGAGGCGCAGCTTCTCATCCGGATAGAGCGGGGTCAGATTGTCGAAATTGACGCGGTGGCGCACGGCCTCCGGATCGTCGAAATTCACCTGCGTGACGCGCACCAGGCTGAAATAGCGCTCGCCGTCCTTGGGGCCGCGAATCTCGCCTTCGACGGTGTCGCCGGTGCGCAGGCCGAATTTGCGGACCTGGTTCGGCGAGACATAGATGTCGTCGGGGCCCGCCAGATAGTTGGAATCGGCCGAGCGCAGGAAGCCGAAGCCGTCCTGCAGGACCTCGATCGTTCCCATACCCATGATCTCCTGGCCGTTCTCGGCCTGGACCTTGAGGATGGAGAACATCAATTCCTGCTTGCGCAGCGTCGATGCGCCCTCGACGCCCAGCTCTTCGGCGAGCGCAACGAGCTCGGCGGGGGTCTTCTGTTTCAGATCTCTGAGATGCATTGTTCTTTTCTCGTTCGGAGAGCGGATTCCGGGCGTGGAACGCTGGAAAGTGTCGAAAGATGTTCTGGCGGATGCACACCCGCGCGGACGGCGGGCTAACGACTGAATCGCCGTTATGCTCCGCACCCTCCCAAGTCAAGCAAGCGCAGGGCCTGCGCAGGGCTCAAAAGGGGCGGACGATCACCAGAACGACGATGAGAACGACGGCGATTCCGGGGATTTCGTTCATCAGCCGCAACGCCCTGCCACTGACCTTGCGCTCGCCCGAGGCAAGCTTCTTCCCGTAGCCGATCATCCAGCCATGATAGCCGGAGAGGGCGAAGACGAGGGCGAACTTGGCGTGGAACCATCCCTGCGTCCAAGCCTGTGTCACATAGACGAGCGCAAGGCCGAGGATCCAGACGAGAATCATGGACGGCGTGATGATGATGTTCCGGAGCCGCTTTTCGCGCTCGATCCACCTCTGCTCTTCCTCGGATCCGGGCGCCGATTCCTGATGATAGACGTAGAAGCGCGGCAGCATGAACAGGCCGGCGATCCAGAAGATCACGAAGATGAGATGGCCGGCCTTCAGCCACGCATAGGTCATGGTCAAAGCCGTCCCGAAATCGAGGTTCACCGACCGCGCACCAACTCGATCAGCCGCTCGACATGCGCGATCGGCGTTTCCTTGATGATGCCATGGCCGAGGTTGAAGATGTGAGGCCTCCCCTCGAACACAGATAGGATGCGAGCCACCGCACTTTCAAGCGCTTCTCCGCCGGCCAGCAGGGCGAGCGGGTCGAGATTGCCCTGGATCGGCAGTCTCTCCGGGATTTCCCGCGCCGCCCACGCCGGATCGA
Organism: Rhizobiaceae bacterium; assembly: GCA_035503715.1. GTDB lineage: Bacteria > Pseudomonadota > Alphaproteobacteria > Rhizobiales > Rhizobiaceae > OAS926. Next base: position 2,034 of record DATJTE010000191.1, read on the forward strand.
CCGTCTCGTCGAGCCCGATCGCATCGACGCCGGTTTCGCGCGCATAAGCGCCGAGCTTGCCGCCCGCGCCCTTCGGAAAACCGATGATCGGCGTGCCGGGATGCCGCGCCCTCAGCTCGGCGACGATCCGCGCGGTCGGCGCGATAACCCAGCGTTCGAACTGCGCCGGCGCCAGGCTGCCCGACCAGCTGTCGAACAATTGCACGGCATCGACGCCGGCGACGATCTGGCCCGACAGATAATCGACCGTCATCGCCGCAATCGCATCGACGATCTCGCCGAGCGCCTGCGGGTCGCGATAGGCATAGCCACGCGCTTCGGCCTGTTCGCGGCTCCCTTGGCCCGCAATCATATAGGTCGCGACGGTCCAGGGGCTGCCCGCAAAGCCCAGAAAAGTCGTTTCGGAGGGCAATTGACCGCGGACTTTCTCCACAGTCCTGTAGATCGGCTCCAGACGGTCCGGGACACGTTGGAGGGCCGCAAAGGTCGCGTCGACCAGAGGCGGCGACAGACGCGGCCCCTCGCCGGCCTCGAACCGCAATTCCTGGCCCAGCGCATGGGGCACGATCAGGATGTCCGAGAACAGGATCGCGCCGTCGAAACCAAAGCGGCGGATTGGCTGCAGCGTGATTTCGGCGGCCGCGTCGGAATCGTAGACGAGCTCGAGAAAGCCGCCCTTTTCCGCCCGGAGCGCGCGATATTCGGGCAGGTAGCGGCCGGCCTGCCGCATCAGCCAGATCGGTTTTCTCGTCGGAATAGAACCACTTAGCGTGGAAAGCAGCGTCTTGTTCGCGCCGGGCATCGAGGGGACAGGCCTTTCGCTCTCTTCCTATCTTTCTTTAGATTCATAGATGGAAGAGGTTTGTAGGGAGGGGGCAAAGCGGGACTTATTGGCTCGCACAGAATTTGCCAACAGCTTGACTCATACCGGCGTCGCGGACTCCCTCGGATTCGCGCCGCTCATCCCCATGACTCACAATCTGGGGATAGAATTTGCCGCCTGTTTGCGGCGCTGTGGGCGAATCGCTTTCTAACGTGGGTGAATCGCGGCCTTGCGGTTCCCCGCAGGGTTCAGCTAGCGATTTCCCCATGTTTTTCCACAGGCTGAAATCGGCACTTTCGGGCGGGGCCGGCGCATGGTGAAGCGGCTTCACGTCCATCTCCTGTCGGATTCGACCGGCGAGACGCTCGACATGGTCGCCAATGCCTGCCTCACGCAGTTCGACAATGTACAGGCGATCCGCCATCCATGGCCGATGGTGCGTTCGGAGGGCCATCTCGAACGCGTGCTCGAAGATGTCGAGCGCCGCCCCGGCCTTGTCCTCTATACCGTCGTCAATCCGACCATCCGCCGCGAGCTCGAGCGTCAGTGCCGGCGCCGGTCGATCCATGCCGTGCCGGTGCTCGATCCCGTGTTGGATGCGCTGGCCGCGGTGAGCGGCGAACAGGCCAAGGGGCGTGCCGGGCGCCAGCACGCGCTGGACGCTGCCTATTTTGCCCGCGTCGACGCGATCCAGTTCACCATCGCCCATGATGACGGCATCGCGCCGGAGAACTGGGAGGAAGCGGACATCGTCCTCGCCGGCGTCTCGCGCACGTCGAAGACTCCGACGAGCATCTATCTCGCCAATCGCGGCTACAAGGTCGCGAACATTCCGCTCGTGCCGCAATCGCCGCCGCCCGAGAATCTGTTCAGGCTGAAGCATCCGCTCGTCGTCGGGCTCACCACCAATCCCGAGCGGTTGGTGCAGATCCGGCGCAACCGCCTGCTGTCGCTGAACCAAGCGCCTGAGACCGACTATGTCGACATCGAGGCGGTCCATGACGAGGTGGTGTTCGCCCGGCGCATTTTCGCCGACAATGGCTGGCCGGTGATCGACGTGACCCGGCGCTCGATCGAGGAGACCTCGATCGCGATCGCCCGGCTCCACACGGAGCGGATGGAAAAAGAGTCCGGTGGCGGCATCTAGGCTCCTGCTCGCCTCGCGCAGCGCCACCCGGCAGCACATGCTGCGCGCGGCCGGCGTGCCGTTCGAGACGGTCGATGCGCTGTTCGATGAAGAGGCTGCGAAGGCAGCTTGGCTGGCCGAAGGGGTGTCGCCGCGAGAGCTGGCCGCGCGGCTCGCCGAGGGCAAGGCGCTGAGCGTCGCCTCCGACGGATTGATACTCGGCGCCGATCAGGTGCTTGAACGCGATGATGGCTCGACCCTCAGCAAGCCGGGATCGCGAGACGAGGCGAAGGCGCAATTGCTTGGACTGGCCGGGCGTGTCCATCATCTCCATTCTGCGGCTGCGATCGTCGAGAATGGCGCGACGATCTGGAACCATATCGAGACCGTTGCTTTGCAGATGCGACCGCTCGGCGATGCCTTTCTGGAGGAGTATCTCGACCGGGAATATGAAGCGATACGCTGGAGCGTCGGCGGCTATCGGATCGAAGGGCCCGGCGCACAATTGTTCGAGAAGATCGAAGGCAGCCATTTCGCGATTCTCGGCCTGCCTTTGCTTCCCCTCTTCGCTTGGCTCAGGGAAAGGTCTATCCTGCCATCATGATCGTCCTCGGTCTCACCGGCTCCATCGGCATGGGCAAGTCCACCGTCTCGCGGATGTTCGCCGATGAAGGCGTTCCCGTCTTCGACGCCGACGCTGTCGTCCACCGGCTCCAGGGGCCTGCCGGCGCACTCGTCGCGACGATCGAGGCCGAATTTCCCGGCACCACCGGCGAGGCGGGCGTCAACCGCAGCGCGCTGGCGGAACGGGTGCTCGGCGAACGCGCCGCGCTTCAGCGCCTCGAAGCTCTCGTGCACCCGGCGGTCGCGGCCGAGCGCGAGAGATTTCTGGAAGAGCATGCCGATGTGCCGCTCGTCGTGCTCGACATCCCCTTGTTGTTCGAAAAGGGCGTCGCAGATGGTGTCGACAAGATTGCGGTGGTCTCGGCCGATCCCGAAATCC
>DATJTE010000192.1:0-2946 GCA_035503715.1 Rhizobiaceae bacterium
GACGGAGAGTGCGGAAGGCATCGTTCTCTCGCTGGTCAAGGATGGCGCGGTGGTCGAGGCTGCCGGGCAGGGTGATGCCGTTGCCGTCGTCGTCAACCAGACGCCGTTCTACGGTGAATCCGGCGGCCAGATGGGCGACACCGGCACGATCACCGGCGAAGGTTTTGCCATCGACGTCAGCGACGTGCAGAAGAAGGCCGACGGCCTGTTCGTGCATTACGGCAAGGTCGCGAAGGGCTCGGTGAAAACCGGCGCTGCGGTCGAGCTGAAGGTCGATCACGCGCGCCGCTCGCGCCTACGTTCCAACCACTCCGCGACGCACCTGATCCACGAGGCGTTGCGCGAGGTGCTGGGCACCCATGTCGCGCAGAAGGGCTCGCTGGTCGCGCCGGAGCGCCTGCGTTTCGACATCTCGCACAACAAGCCGATCTCGCCGGAAGAGCTTGAGCAGGTCGAGCGCATGGCGAACGAGATCGTCGTGCAGAACAGCCCGGTCACCACGCGGCTGATGACCGTCGACGATGCGATCGCCGAAGGCGCGATGGCGCTGTTTGGCGAAAAATACGGCGACGAGGTGCGCGTCGTGTCGATGGGCACCGGCCTGCACGGCCAGAAGTCCAACCGGCCGTATTCCATCGAGCTCTGCGGCGGCACGCATGTCCGCTCCACCGGCGACATAGGCCTCGTCCGCATCGTCTCGGACGGCGCGGTCGCGGCCGGCGTGCGTCGCATCGAGGCGTTGACCGGCGAGGATGCCCGCCGTCATCTCGACGAGCAGGATCGCCGCCTGAAGGCCATCGCCGCCGCGCTGAAAGTAGCGCCGGCCGACGCGCTGGCGCGTGTCGAGGCGCTGGTCGATGATCGGCGCAAGCTGGAGCGCGAACTCTCCGACGCAAAGAAGAAGCTGGCGCTCGGTGGCGGCGCGTCCGCCGGTCCGGCCGACGAGAAGGAAACCGTCGCCGGCGTCGGATTCATGGGCAAGGCCGTGTCGGGCGTTTCGCCGAAAGATCTGAAGCCGCTGGCGGACGCCGGCAAGACCTCGCTCGGTTCGGGCGTCGTCGTGTTTGTCGGCTCCGGCGAAGACGGCAAGGGCAGTGTCGTCGTCGGCGTCACCGACGATCTGACGGCGCGCTTCAGCGCGGTCGATCTGGTGCGTGTCGCGTCCGCAGCACTTGGCGGGCAGGGTGGTGGCGGCCGCCCCGACATGGCGCAGGCCGGCGGTCCCGATGGCTCGAAGGGTCCAGACGCCATCGCTGCGGTGAAGGCAGCGATGGAGACCGCCTAGCTCATTGCCCGTCGGCGATCAGCCGTCGAACTCCGTCGCCTGAAAGCTCGGCCGGCTGCTGACCGCGGCCCACCAGGCTTCAAGCGCCGGATGTTCTGCGATCATCGCCCTGCCTTCCGGCGCACGCAGAAAGTAGGCGAAGATCGGCGCGGCGTGGAGGTCGGCGAGCGTCAAATCATTGCCGACAAGCCAGAGACTCTGGCCTTTCGTGCGCGCCAAAACCGCCAGACAGGTCTCCGCCGTCTGGAGCCCGGCTGCGATGCGCGCCTCGTCGCTTGCTTCGCCCTGCTTCGGCTTCGACACCCGCTCTACATAGACGCTCCAGACGAGCGCGCGGTAGGCATAGGCATCGAGCATACCGATCGCCTGGCTCATCAGAGCGCGCTTGCGCGGGTCTGACGGCTGAAGCGGGAGCCCGTCAAACGCCTCGTCGACGTACTGCGTGATGGCCGCCGTCTCGAACAGCTTTAGCGTGCCATGCTCGAACGCCGGGATGCGCAGGAATGGGTGCCGCTGCGCGTAGTCTGCCGGCAGCTTGTCTTTGTCGAAAATGTCGACGGGCACCAGTTCGTAGTCGACACCTTTTTCCTCCAGCGCAAGGCGGGCGATCCGCACATAGACGCTATAGCTTGCCCCGAAGAGGCGAGGGGTCGTCACTGATGCCTATCCCTCCATCACGCCATCGCGGCCTTGAGGTTCTCGTCGATCTTGTCGAGGAAGCCGGTGGTCGAGAGCCACGGCTGGTCGGGACCGATGAGCAGCGCCAGGTCCTTGGTCATGAAGCCTGATTCAACTGTCGCGACGCACACCGTCTCCAGCGTGTCGGCGAATTTCGCCAGCTCCGCATTGTTGTCGAGCTTGGCGCGGTGCGCCAGGCCGCGCGTCCAGGCGAAGATCGAGGCGATCGAGTTGGTCGAGGTTTCCTCGCCCTTCTGATGCTGGCGATAGTGGCGCGTCACAGTGCCGTGCGCGGCCTCCGCCTCGACCGTCTTGCCGTCCGGGGTCAGGAGAACGGAGGTCATCAGGCCGAGCGAGCCAAAGCCCTGCGCCACCGTGTCGGACTGCACGTCGCCGTCGTAGTTCTTACAGGCCCAAACATAGCCACCCGACCACTTCAGGCTCGACGCAACCATGTCGTCGATCAGCCGGTGCTCGTACCAGATCTTCTTTTCCTTGAAGGCCGCGGCGAACTCGTCGTCGAAGATCTGCTGGAAGATCTCCATGAAGCGTCCGTCATACTGCTTCAGGATGGTGTTCTTGGTCGACAGATAGACCGGGAAGCCGCGCTGCAGGCCGAAATTGAACGAGGCGCGCGCGAAATCGCGGATCGAGTCATCGAGGTTGTACATCGCCATGGTCACGCCGGAGCCTGGGGCCTTGAAGACCTCCTTCTCGATGACCTTGCCGTCCTCGCCGACAAACTTGATCGTCAGCGTGCCCTTGCCGGGGAACTTGAAGTCGGTCGCGCGATACTGGTCGCCGAAGGCATGACGGCCGACGACGATCGGCGCCGACCAGCCCGGCACGAGGCGGGGCACGTTCCTGCAAATGATCGGCTCGCGAAAGATGACGCCACCGAGAATATTGCGGATAGTGCCGTTCGGCGACTTCCACATTTCCTTGAGGTTGAATTCCTGGACGCGCGCCTCGTCAGGCGTGAT
>DATJTE010000193.1:0-51874 GCA_035503715.1 Rhizobiaceae bacterium
GATGGCGGGGCAGGGTCGGCGCGGGTTCCACCCCCTTGAGAGGAGGTCGGCGGTCGTCAGACCGCCGGGTGGGGGTATCTGCCGCGTCGCCACCCCCACCCGACGCTTCGCGTCGACCTCCCCCGGATTTAGACCCTTGGGGGGAGGTGAAGATCGCTGCGTCGGCCATGGCGACGAGCTCGGCAAGGATGCGCTTCAGCACGCCATGATTTCCCTCGATCACCGCACTCCAATCCACAGGCATCGCTGCCTCCTTTCCACGCGGGACAGTATCGCGCGGGTGCGGAGGGACGTGGATAAAGACTGCTGACAGATCCTGACAGTTTGGCCTGAAACTGCCCCCCTCTCCGTCTCGGCTTCGCCTCGCCACCTCTCCCCCGCTTCGCAGGGGCGAGGAACCTAAATCCTGATGCGCCGGCGCTGCCGCACGTGCCCCACTCGCCCGCCCCTCTGCGAGCGTGCCCCGCAAAGATTTTCCCTGCTTTGGCTATCCGGCCGAATGTCATTCCTCCCGGCGCCGTCAAAGGAGGCGTATTGGAAACAAAACGAGGCGATGGCGTTAAGGTTCATCGCCGTTCACATGTCCAAGAGAGAAGAGCAATGACTCACGCTTCCTCGACGACGGCCGCCCCCAGACCGTTCCATTCCTCCTTCGGCTTCCAGGTTCTCGCCGCCATGGTGATCGGCCTCATTTTCGGGCTGATCGCCCGCGAGATGGGACCGGACGCCGCCGGCAATCCCAATTGGCTTACCACGACGCTTTCCACCATCGGCTCGCTGTTCGTGCAGTTGCTGCGCGCGCTCGTGCCGCCGCTGATCTTCACCGCGATCGTCGCGTCGATCGGCAATCTCAGGCAGCTCTCCAATGCCGCAGCACTTGTGTGGCAGACGCTGCTCTGGTTCGCCATCACCGCGCTGATCGCCGTTTCGATCGGCATCGCGCTCGGCCTGATCATCCAGCCGGGAATCAACAGCGCGGTGCTCGCCGACGCCGCCAAGGAACCGTCGACCACCGGCACCTGGCTCGATTTCCTGAAGGGCCTGTTCCCGGGCAATGTCCTCGGGCTCGAAGCCTCGACCCGCATCACCGACGGCGCGGCCAGAACATCGCTCAACTTCAATGTCCTGCAGATCCTGGTGATCTCGATCGCCGTCGGCGCCGCCGCCTTGCGGGTCGGCGAGAAGGCAGAGACCTTCCTAGAGTTCAACCGCTCACTGCTCGCGGTGGTTCGCAAGATTCTCTGGTGGGTGATCCGGCTGACCCCGATCGGAACCATCGGCCTGCTTGGCAATGCCGTCGCGCAATATGGCTGGCAGACGCTGGCGCAGCTCGGCTGGTATTCCGCCGCGATCTATATCGGCCTGGCGCTGGTGCTGTTCGTTGTCTATCCGGCGCTGCTGATCCTGCACGGCCTCAACCCGGCGCGATTCTTCGCCGGCGCATGGCCGGCGATCCAGCTCGCCTTTGTGTCGCGCTCTTCGGTCGGCACCATGCCGGTCACCGAGGCGGTGACGGAGCGCAGCCTCGGCGTGCCGCGCGAATATGCGGCCTTCGCGGTGCCGCTGGGCTCGACGACCAAGATGGACGGCTGTGCCGCGATCTATCCGGCGATCTCCGCGATCTTCGTGGCGCAGTTCTATCAGGTGCCGCTCGGTATTCAGGACTATTTCCTGATCGTCTTCGTGTCGGTGATCGGCTCGGCCGCGACGGCGGGCCTGACCGGCGCGACGGTGATGTTGACGCTGACGCTGTCGACGCTTGGCCTGCCGCTCGCCGGCGTCGGCCTGCTGCTCGCCATCGACCCGATCCTCGACATGGGCCGCACGGCGGTGAATGTCGCCGGCCAGGCGCTGATCCCGACGATCGTGTCGAAGCGCCAGGGCATCCTCGACCAGGAGGTCTATGACGGCGCCGGCGGCATCGACGTGCTCGACGCTGGAGGGCATGCGCAGCCAGCGGAATGATTGTCGCCTGATTCAGCGGGGGAGTGCTTTCAGAAGCACCCCCCTCACCGTCACGGCTTCGCCGTGACACCTCTCCCCCTGCCCGGGGGAGAGGAGAGCCGGCCGCGAGCTTGGCGCCGCTCCTCTCCCTCACGCACGTGGGGGAGTCCGTCGGCGTACGCCGACGTTGTGGCCCGAGGGCCGGTGAGGGGGTCTTGAAGGCTTCGTCGCTGTGTTGACCGCACCACCGCTTGGCAACCATGAAGCTGCGGCGCTACAGTCCCGCCAGCCAATTCCAGAGGGAGCTCTTCCGTGACACTTCGCGCCACCGCTTTTGCCCTTGCCGCATTGATCGCAACGAGCGCCGGAGCGCTGGCGCAGGCCGTGCCCGATCTCGGCGGCCGCACCGTCGTGGTGGTGACCGAGAACGCCTACTTCCCGCTGCAGTTCATGGACCCGAAGACCCAGCAGCCGGTCGGCTGGGAATATGACGCGATGGATGCGCTGTCGAAGACGCTGAACTTCAAGGTCGAGTACCAGAACACGTCGTGGGACGCGATGATCCAGGCGGTCTCCGACAAGCAGTACGACATGGGCATGACCGGCATCACCATCAAGGACGACCGCAAGGAGAAGGTCGACTTCTCCGACCCATACATGCGCTCGGAAATCTTCATGCTGGTGCGCGGCGACGAAAGCCGTTTTGCCGAGCCGAAGGCGTTCGCCGCGGACGAGAAGCTGCTGGTCGGCGCGCAGGCCGGCACCTCGCCATTCTATGTCGCGGTCTACAATGTGCTCGACGGCAATGAGCAGAACCCGCGCATAAAACTGTTCGAGACGTTCGCCGCGTCGGTCGCGGCACTGCAGGCGGGCGATGTCGATCTGGTGCTGACCGACAGCGCCGGCGGCAACGCGCTGGTCAAGCAGTCGGGCGACAAGCTGAAGCTGATCGGCGATCCGCTGCAGGCGGAGGATTTCGGCTTCATCTTCCCGAAGGGCTCCGACCTCGTCGCGCCGATCAATGCCGGCATCGCCGCGCTGAAGGCCGACGGCACGTTCGACGCGATCACCCAGAAGTGGTTCGTCGATTACACGCCGTAAGCGACGCTTTCGCCAGATATGACAACCGCGCCCCTGCCCGGCCGCCGCGCGGCGACCGGAACCGTTCCCGCCGTCGTGAGTGCGGCGGGCGATGCGCCTGTGTCAAAGCGCCGGGACGCGGAAGACTTTCCCTGGTGGCTGGTCGCGGCGGTGATGATCGCGATCGTCGTCGCGATCATCATCGCGGCGAATGACATCTACACCCAGGTGTTCCAGATCGTCGCCGCGGGCGTATGGACGACGGTCTTCGTCACCATCGTCGCCTATGCGCTGGCCTCCGCGCTCGGTCTAGGGATCGCGCTGCTCGGCCTGTCCGGCTCGATCTGGCTGAGGCAGTTCTCGCGCTTCTATGTCGAGATGATCCGCAGCGTGCCGATCCTGGTGCTGCTGTTCTGGATCGCGTTCGCCGGCGTGCCGATCTTCGTCGCGGGCTGGAACTGGGCGATGACGCCGCTGCGCGATGCAGGACTCGTCGATGAACTGCTGGTGCGCGACTTTTCGCTGCTCTGGCGCGCCGTCCTCGCGCTCACCATCGCCTATTCGTCGTTCATCGCGGAGATTTTTCGCGCCGGCATCCAGTCCGTCGAGATCGGCCAGATCGAAGCCGCGAAGGCGCTCGGCCTGTCGCGCTACCGGCGTTTTCGCCACGTGGTGTGGCCGCAGGCGTTCCGCACGATCCTGCCGCCCTACAGCAACGACTTCATCGCCATGGTGAAGGACTCTTCGCTCGTCTCAGTGCTCGGCGTCGCCGACATCACGCAGATGGGCAAGGTCTATGCGGCGGGCACCTTCCGCTTCTTCGACACCTATTCCATCGTGGCGTACATCTATCTTCTCCTGACGGTGAGCCTGTCGCTTGCGCTCAGGGCCCTGGAGAAGCGCATGCGGAGGGGAACCGAACATGAGCGAACGCGATCCGGAAGCGTGGAAAGCGGTTTATGACGCCACGACGCCGGCCGAACTCGCGGCGGCCTATGCGGACTGGGCGAACCATTACGACAAGGAGACGATGGCGCTGGGATATTGCCTGCCCTTCGCCATCACGAGCTGGCTGGCGCGCTACGTGCCACGCGGCGAGGGCCCGCTGCTCGACGCCGGCTGCGGCACGGGGCTGTCCGGGCCGATCGTGCGCGCGCTCGGCTACGACCGGCTGGAAGGTCTCGACCTGTCGGAAGACATGCTGCGGATCGCCCGGTCACGCAATTCGTATGCGGTGCTGAAGCAGGCCGAGCTTGGCAAGACGCTGCCATGGGACGACGGACATTTCCGTGCCTTCTTCTCCACCGGCGTGTTCACCGAGGGCCATGCGCCAGCGAGCGGCTTTGACGAACTGGTGCGTGTCACGAAGAAGGGCGGTCATGCGATCGTCACCATCCGCGACATCCTGATGGAGACGATGGGCTATGGCGCCAAGTTCGACGAACTGGCCCGCGCCAAGCGCTGGCGGTTGCTTGAAGAGAGCACGACGTTCCGCGCCTTCGTTGTCGGCGAGCCGAACACGCTGCTCAAGGCCTTCGTGTTCGAGATTCTCTGACATCGTCGGAACCGGGTCTGCCGCAGAACGTTACCCGGCGCACGATTTTTTGAGGGCTTGAGGGTTTTCTTTTATGGACCAGCTGATCGAAGAATTCGGCCACCCGACGCACACGCCGTTTCTGGTCGTGGTCGCGCGCCTGTTGCTTGCTGCCCTCTTCGGCGCGATGATCGGCTTTGAGCGCGAGTGGCGCAATCGGCCAGCCGGGTTGCGCACGCACGTCCTCGTCTGCGTCGCGGCGGCGACGTTCGCGATTCTCACCATCGAAATCGTCTATGCGCCGATGTTCACCGCGCCGGAGATGCGTGACCTCGTGAAGGTCGATCCGATCCGCGTCGTGGAGGCCGTGACGGCCGGTGTCGCGTTTCTCGCCGCGGGCGTGGTCATCTTCACGCGCGGCCAGGTCCACGGCCTCACCACCGGTGCGGGCATGTGGCTCGCAGGCGCCATCGGCGTCGCCTGCGGGCTGGGGCTTTGGCAGATCGCGCTGTTTTCGACCGTGCTGGCGCTTCTCGTGCTGGTCCTGCTCTATTCATTCGAGAACAAGCTCGACATGAACCAGGGCGACGACTTCGCCAAGGACGAGCAGGACGAAACCAGCAAGCGGGCCGCCAAGCCTAAAAGCGACAAACCGCGCGAGGCGAAGCCGGCGCGGTAGGCGCCGGCAGGGCTTCCGCCCGCCGATTGCCGCTGGCTGAAAACGCTGGTAAAAGCCGGTCTGTGGAAAGACTTTTCGGACATCCGGCCTACCGGGGCTTCGTGCTGCAGGACAAGAAGCGCCTGCCCGCGCGGTTCTTTGCCCGGATTTCAGGCTCCCTGACGAGCCGACTTCCTGGCCGACTTCGCGGCTGAGCCGCCTGCTCCGACCGGCGGACGCGCCGGGTTTTCCCTCTTGTATCGACGGATTTACGCACATGAGCGCACCGCGCACACTCTACGACAAGATCTTTGACGACCACGTCGTCGACCGCCAGCCGGATGGCACCTGCCTCCTCTACATCGACCGCCATCTCGTGCATGAGGTGACGAGCCCGCAGGCCTTCGAAGGCCTGCGCATGACTAACCGCACCGTGCGGCATCCGGAAAAGACGCTGGCCGTCGTCGACCACAATGTGCCGACCTCGCCCGACCGCAAGCTCGGCATCAAGAACGAGGAAAGCCGAATCCAGGTCGAGGCGCTGGCGAAGAACGCCGCCGATTTCGGCGTCGAGTATTATTCCGAGAACGACAAGCGGCAGGGCATCGTTCACATCATCGGGCCCGAGCAGGGTTTCACACTCCCCGGCATGACGATCGTCTGCGGCGACAGCCATACTTCCACGCACGGGGCGTTCGGCGCGCTGGCGCATGGCATCGGTACCTCCGAGGTCGAGCACGTGCTCGCCACGCAGACGCTGATCCAGAAGAAGGCGAAGAACATGCTGGTGCGCGTCGATGGGCAACTGCCGGCCGGCGTCACAGCCAAGGACATCATCCTCGCCATCATCGGCGAGATCGGCACCGCCGGCGGCACCGGCTACGTCATCGAATATGCGGGCGAGGCGATCCGCGCGCTGTCGATGGAAGGCCGCATGACGATCTGCAACATGAGCATTGAGGGTGGGGCTCGGGCTGGCCTGATCGCGCCGGACGAGACGACCTTCGCCTACGTCAAGGACAAGCCGCGCGCGCCGAAGGGCAAGGCCTGGGACATGGCGCTCGACTACTGGAAGACGCTGAAGTCGGACGAGGGCGCGCATTACGACAAGGTCGTCGTGCTCGACGCAGCCAAGCTGCCGCCGATCGTCACCTGGGGCTCCTCGCCGGAGGACGTTGCGTCGGTGCTCGGCGTCGTGCCGAATCCGGACGAGATCGAGGACGAGAACAAGCGCAATTCGAAGAAGCGCGCGCTCGACTATATGGGTCTCCAGCCGGGCACGAAGATGACCGACATCAAACTCGATCGCGTCTTCATCGGCTCGTGCACCAACGGACGCATCGAGGATCTGCGCGCCGTGGCGAAGGTGGTCGAAGGCAAGCACGTTGCCTCGACCGTCAATGCGATGATCGTGCCGGGTTCGGGTCTCGTGAAGGAGCAGGCGGAGCAGGAAGGACTCGACAAGATTTTCGTCGCTGCGGGCTTCGACTGGCGCGAGCCGGGCTGCTCCATGTGTCTCGCCATGAACGACGACCGCCTGGTGCCGTACGAGCGCTGCGCTTCGACCTCGAACCGCAATTTCGAGGGCCGGCAAGGCTTCAAGGGCCGCACGCATCTCGTTTCGCCGGCCATGGCAGCCGCGGCGGCGATCGCCGGACACTTCGTCGATATTCGCGAGTGGAAGGACTAGGCTCTCTTCCTTCTCCCCGCAATGACGGGGAGAGGCGAGCAGCTTCAGCCGCGATCATTATCCGCGCGGCGCACGATCTCGTGGAACTGTTCGCGCCGGCCGGGTATGTCCTTCGCCACCACAAGTGCGAGTTGCTGCCGCTCGAACTCGTCGAACCATTCGCCCCATTCGACGAACTCCACGCCGCCAGCGTTGGGCGGCCGCTCGGCGCGATCCTGGTCCTGATACGCCGCCTGGTCGAAGACGATGCGCAGCACTGGCTGCGTGCCGCCTTGCGGCGAAGAATCGATGATTGCCGGCGCGCCCGTGCGCGCGGCGGCCCAGTCGCGAATGGCCTCGCGGTCGGTCAGCGTCACTGTCTCTGCCATTGAACCCTCCTGCTTTCCGCGAAACGCCGGCCCACCGCAGCAAGTTCCAGCCCGTTAACGGGTTCTTGGTCGCTTCGTGGTCCATTGCGCGACAGGACCCGCGCAGAAGAAAACGCAGAAGAAGAGTCAATGAGCGGCGCAGGATTTATCCTCGGGATCAATTTGGTCGTCGCCGGGCTGCTGGCGTCGGCATTTCTCGCCATTGCCCTCTACGATACGTCGCGTGTCGCGGCGCGCTGGATCGCGCTCAGCTATCTGCTCGGGATGGTCTACTTCGCGATCGAAGCGTTCGTGCCGCTGTTCAGCGATGCGCGGCCACCGGTCGCCACCGCCTTCGCGGCGTTTCTGGGCGCGCTCCTTGCCTTCAACATCGGCGTCGCGAGAAAGTACCAGGTCAAGTCGCCGACCATCGTCATGGCGGTGATCTTTGCCGTCGCGACGATCATCGTGTGGTTCGTACAGGATTTGCCGCGACATTCCTTTACGCGCATGTTCGCCTATCAGGCGCCGTACTTCCTGATGCAGGCGATTGCAGCCGGGCTGGTGCTCGCCTCGCGCCCGCGCCGCCAGCTCGACCGCGCGCTGGCTGTTCTCTTCGCGTTAAGTTCGTTGCAATTCCTCTCGAAGCCGCTTCTCGCCTTCGCCTTCGGCGGCTGGGGCGAAAATCCGCAAGCCTATCTGGAGAGCAACTACGCGCTGGTCTCGCAATCGATGGGAACGGTCTTCGGCCTGGCTGTCGCGCTGATGATGTTCATCGTGCTGATGCGCGACGTTCTGGAAGAGGCAACGACAAAGTCCGAGACGGATACGTTGTCCGGGCTGCTCAACCGGCGCGGCTTCGAGGCGCGCGCCGAACACGCGCTGCGGTCGGCGGCCAGACATCGCATGCCGCTGTCGCTCGTCATCTGCGACCTCGACCGCTTCAAGGCGGTCAACGACACGTACGGCCATGAAGCCGGCGACAAGGTGATCGAGGCGTTCGCGCAGTTCCTGCGTTCGACGACGGAAGCCAGCCACGCGACCGGCCGCATCGGCGGCGAGGAATTCGCCATCATCCTGCCCGGCACAAATCTCGTCGCAGCGCGGCTCTTCGCGGAAGGCGCGCGCAGCACCTTCGCGACGATTCCGGTGGAAGGCCTGCCGGAGGGATTGCGCTTCACGGCCAGCTTCGGCGTTGCCGAATTGATGCCGGGCGAAGCGATCTCGGGCTTGATGCGCCGGGCAGACGCGGCGCTCTATGAGGCGAAAAATGCCGGCCGCGACTGTGTGCGCGTGTCGAAGCCGGTTTCGGTGCCGCGCCAGCTCGCAGGCTGACGTCGCAACACCTTAGCGGAGGCCGTCGCAGCCCGGCGCCGGCAGGTAGCCGTCCGGCAGGCCGTACATATAGCTGCGGCCCTTGAGCAGCACCGGCTTGCAGTGGCGCCCGTAATGGCGGTTCCTGGCGATGTAATCGCCTTCGTCGAGATAGACGACATCCGGCTCGTCAGGGCGATTGCCACCCTCGTAGGCCGCGAGCTCCTCGGCGAGGTGGCCGGCGCCGATGACGATGCGCTTGTAGCCCGAGCGGCTGTAGACGATCAGATTGCCGAAGGAATCGGCGTAGATGCGGTCCTTGTAGCGGCTTCCGGCATCCGCCGATCCGGCGGACAGCACGGCGGCGGTTCCAAGTACGACGGCCGCGGCAGCAAGCAGCAGGCGCGAAGTTTTCGTCTTCATGGCGCGTCTTTCTTTCTTCGAGGACGCAGCCTCCCCGAATCAAGAAATTAACGGTTTCTTAACCAAAGTCACCAGCCGCGCGCCGCCTGACCGATACGCTTCGTTAACTATGGTTAATTTCCACAAAGGCGGATTTCGCCCGTTCCGCAGCGTGATCGCCCGGAATATTGCTCCGGCCCGCCGTTCCGCTTAATTTCTTTCACATGGGAAAAAAGCGCTTCGCTGGCGGTCGGCCATACCGCACTGCAGCAATCGGCGGCTGGATTCTGCTGCTGGCCGCCTGTGTCGCCCAGCAACAGCCGGAACCGGTGCAGGCAGCCGTCGCGGCCGACGCCCAGCCGCGCCTCGCGACCTATGACTGTGGCGACGTGGGCTCGATGACGATCGAGAACGATCAGAGTTTTATTCGCGTCACGGATGCCTCCGGCACAACCGTGGAATTGCCGGAAGTGCCCGAATCAGGCGGCATGCGATATGCCGAGGGCGCCACCGCCGTGGTGCTCGAGGGGCAGGAAGCACTCGTCATGGCCGGACGCCACGAGCCTGTTTCGTGCCACCGTTGAGTGAACGAAATCGATTAGGATTCGCACCAAATCGGTTGAAGCCAAAGCTGGCCTAAAACCTTCGTCAAATAGGCGGTCTCAAACGGTTTTCCGGCTTTGACGCGCTGCAAAAAGAGTTCTAGGTAAACGCCCAGCGCGCGTCGCAATCCGCATGGTTTCTGCCGCATTCGGCAAGCGGGTTCGGGGCGTCGAACTGGGGGAGCCATGAGCCGATCACCAGCCACCCATACGCGACCGCTTTCGCCCCACCTCTCCGTCTATCGCTTCACGCCGACCATGGCGATGTCGATCATCCATCGCATCACCGGCTGCGCGCTCTATTTCGGCATGCTGCTGATCGCCTGGTGGTTGATCGCGGCGGCGACGTCGCCGGCCTGGTTCGAGACGGCGAACTGGCTGCTCGGCTCGTGGTTCGGCATCGTGGTGCTGATCGGCTTCACCTGGGCGATGTTCCAGCACATGCTGGGCGGCATCCGCCATTTCGTCTGGGACACCGGGGTCGGGCTCGAGAAGAAAACCGCGACCACGCTTGCCAACCTGACCTGGATCGGCGCGCTGCTACTGACCATCGTCACCTGGGCGATCTATTTCTGGATGTTCGGAGGCGCGGCATGAGCGGCGGCATGCGCACACCGCTGAGGCGCGTCCTGGGTCTCGGCTCGGCAAAAGACGGCACCATGCATTTCTGGACGCTGCGCATCACCTCGTTCGCGCTCGTCCCTCTCACTCTCTTTGCGGTCGGCCTGGTCTTTTCGCTCATCGGCTCGGATTTCGAAGCGGCCCGCATCGTGCTCGCGCAACCGCTGATCGCGATCGCGCTCATCCTGTTCATCGTCATCAGCGTCGAGCACATGCGGCTCGGCATGCAGGAGGTCATCGCCGACTACATCCATGGCGAGCTTTTGAAAATCTTCACGTTGATGCTGAACACAGCCTTTTCCCTGATCGTCGGCGCGGCCTCGGTGTTCGCGCTGCTCAAGATCGCATTCGGAGCCTGACCGCGTGGCAATCGAGCCGAAGACACTTTCGCGACCATCGACGGCGCGCGGCGCCTACACCTATGTCGACCACGCCTATGACGTCGTCGTCGTCGGCGCCGGCGGTGCGGGCCTGCGCGCCACGCTCGGCATGGCCGAGCAGGGGTTGAAGACGGCCTGCATCACCAAGGTGTTTCCGACGCGCTCGCACACCGTCGCGGCACAGGGCGGCATCGCCGCCTCGCTGCAGAACATGGGGCCGGACCACTGGCAATGGCACCTCTACGACACGGTGAAGGGTTCGGACTGGCTGGGCGATGTCGACGCGATGGAGTATCTGGCGCGCGAGGCGCCGGCCGCCGTCTACGAGCTCGAGCACTACGGCGTGCCCTTCTCGCGCACCGAGGACGGCAAGATCTACCAGCGGCCGTTCGGCGGCCACATGACCGAGTTCGGCGACGGCCCCCCCGTGCAGCGCACCTGCGCCGCCGCCGATCGCACCGGCCACGCCATCCTGCATTCGCTCTACGGCCAGTCGCTGAAGCACTCGGCGCAGTTCTTCGTCGAATATTTCGCGCTCGACCTGATCATGGAGCCCGACGGCCGCTGCACCGGCGTTGTCGCCTGGAACCTCGACGACGGCACGATCCATCGCTTCTCGGCGAAGATGGTCGTGCTGGCGACGGGCGGTTACGGTCGCGCCTACCAGACCGCCACCTCGGCCCACACCTGCACCGGCGACGGCGCCGGCATGGTGGCGCGCGCCGGCCTGCCGCTGCAGGACATGGAGTTCGTCCAGTTCCATCCGACCGGCATTTTCGGCGCCGGGTGCCTGATCACCGAAGGCGCGCGCGGCGAGGGCGGTTATCTGGTCAATTCGGAAGGCGAGCGCTTCATGGAGCGCTATGCGCCGAGCGCAAAAGATCTCGCGTCGCGCGACGTCGTCTCCCGCTGCATGACGATCGAGATCCGGGAAGGCCGCGGCGTCGGCAAGAACAAGGACCACATCTTCCTGCACCTCGACCATCTCGATCCGGCGGTGCTGCACGAACGGCTGCCGGGCATTTCCGAGAGCGCCAAGATTTTCGCCGGCGTCGACGTGACGCGCGAGCCGATCCCGGTGCTGCCGACCGTGCACTACAATATGGGTGGCATCCCGACGAACTATTGGGGCGAGGCACTGAACCCGATAGACGGCTCGCCGGATCGCGTGTCGCCCGGCCTTATGGCTGTGGGCGAAGCCGGCTGCGCGTCGGTGCATGGCGCGAACCGCCTCGGCTCGAATTCGCTGATCGACCTCGTCGTCTTCGGCCGCGCCGCGGCGATCCGCGCCGGCCAGGTCGTCGACCGCAAGTCGGCGGTGCCGTCGCTCAACACCGAGAGCGTCGAGAAGATCATGGATCGCTTCGACACGATCCGCCACGCCAACGGCAACACGCCGACCGCAGTGCTGCGCGACAAGATGCAGAAGGCGATGCAGGAAGATGCCGCCGTGTTCCGCACGCAGGACTCTTTGGAGCAGGGCTGCAAGCGCATCTCAGAAGTGTGGAGCGAGCTGAAGGACCTCAAGGTCTATGACCGCTCGATGATCTGGAATTCCGATCTTGTCGAGACGCTGGAGCTGGAGAACCTGATGGCGAACGCCATCACCACGGTCTACTCGGCCGTGGCGCGGCAGGAGAGCCGCGGTGCGCATGCGCGCGAGGATTTCGACAAGCGCGATGACGTCAACTGGCGCAAGCACTCGCTGGCCTGGCTGTCGCCAGACGGCAAGGTGACGCTCAGCTACCGGCCCGTGCACACGGAGACGACGCTGCCCGTCGAGCAGGGCGGCATCGATCCGAAGAAGATCGCGCCCAAGGCGCGGGTGTATTGAGGAAGGACGAAGATGGTCGAGCTCACCCTTCCTAAGAACTCAAAGATCCGCACCGGCAAGACCTGGCCGAAGCCGGAGGGCGCGAAGAACGTTCGCGAGTATCGCATCTATCGCTGGTCCCCGGACGATGGCGAGAACCCACGCGTCGATACCTACTTCGTCGACATGGATGATTGCGGGCCGATGGTGCTCGACGCGCTCTTGTGGATCAAGAACAAGATCGATCCGACGCTGACTTTGCGTCGCTCGTGCCGCGAAGGCATTTGCGGCTCGTGCGCGATGAACATCGATGGCGCGAACACGCTCGCCTGTACCAAGGGCATGGACGATATCTCCGGCGCGGTGAAGGTTTACCCGCTGCCGCACATGCCGGTTGTGAAGGACCTCGTGCCGGACCTCTCCGTGCCCTACGCGCAGCTCACCTCGATCGATCCGTATCTGAAGACCGTGTCGCCGGAGCCGGCGAAAGAATGGCTGCAGAGCCATGAAGACCGCCAGAAGCTCGACGGACTCTACGAGTGCATCCTGTGCTTCTGCTGCCAGACCTCGTGCCCGAGCTATTGGTGGAACGGCGAGCGCTATCTCGGACCGGCGGTGCTGCTGCAGGCCTATCGCTGGCTGATCGATTCACGCGACGAGGCGACGGGCGAGCGGCTCGACAATCTGGAAGATCCGTTCCGGCTCTATCGCTGCCACACGATTATGAACTGCACGCAGACCTGCCCGAAGGGACTCAATCCGGCCAAGGCGATCGCCGAGATCAAGAAGATGATGGTCGAGCGGCGCATCTAAGGCTATTCGTCCGACATGGACACGTCTGAGCTTCCAAATCTCTCCGCACATGAAGCGCGCATTCTCGGCTGCCTGATCGAGAAGAAGGAAACGACGCCGGACATCTATCCGCTGACGCTGAACGCGCTGCAGTCCGCTGCCAACCAGAAGACATCGCGCGAGCCGGTCATGTCGCTGGAGCCGTCCGACATCCATCGCGCGTTAAAACTGCTCGAGCAGAAAGGCCTGGTGCGCCAGAATTTCGGTTCACGGGTCGAGCGATACGAACATCTGGCCGCGCAGAAGTTTGCGCTGACGCAGGCGCAGCTTGCAGTCCTCGGCTTGCTGCTGCTGCGCGGCCCGCAGACGGCCTACGAGCTTCTCACACGAACCGAGCGGATGGCGCGCATGGCCTCGATCGAGGAGCTGCGCTCCAATCTCGACCTGATGATCGGCCGCCGTCCGCCACTGATCGTGGAGCTGGCGCGGGCGCCCGGCCAGCGCGAGGAGCGCTTTGCGCATCTGCTCTCCGGCGAGCCGCCAGCGCAGATTGTGCCGACGCCGGCATACGCGGCATCGCCTGTGCCTACCTCCAGCGACACATCCGACCTCGAAGCGCGTGTGCGTGCTCTGGAAGAGCAGGTCGCGGAACTGAAAGCGAAACTCGAGCCGCTGCTTTAGTGCCTCGCAGCCGCGCTGATGCGCTCGGCCGCGATCGTCTCCGCAACGTCGACCGTCGAGCGCTTTTCCGCCTTCGCCCGCTCCAGAATCGCGGTGAGCGTCGCCGGGATCTCCTCGACCTTGGCCATCGTCGCAGCGCGGTCATAGCCGCTCGGTGCGAGTTCGGCCGCGACGTTCATCAGCCCACCGGCATTGATGACGAAATCCGGCGCATAAAGCACGCCAAGCTGCATCAGGCGAACGGCGTCCTCGTCGGTGGCGAGCTGGTTGTTCGCCGCGCCGGCGATGATCTCGGCCTTCAGCTTCGGCATCGTCTCTGCACAGATGACGCCGCCCAGCGCACACGGCGCGAAAATGTCGACATCGGCGCTGACGATCGTCTTCGGCGTTGAGGTCTCCGCGCCGAATGCGCCGACCGCTTTCGTGACACGCTTGCTGTCGATGTCGGCGACGACGAGCCGCGCGCCTTCCGCATGCAGTTTTTCGGCGAGCGCCCAGCCGACCGAGCCGAGGCCCTGCACGGCAACGCGCACGCCTGACAGTTCGTCCGAGCCGCGGCGATGTTTCAGCGCCGCTTTCAGGCCGAGGAACACGCCGTGCGCGGTGACTGGCGAAGGATTGCCGCTGCCGCCTCTGGTCGTGCCGGTGACGTTCGGCGCGCGGTCGCCGAGATAGTTCGCGTCGGCCAGCGACAGGCCGACATCTTCCGCGGTGAAATATTGTCCAGCGAGCGCGGAGAGCATTTCCGCATAGGCGTCGAGCATTTCGGGCGTCTTGTCGGTCTTGGGGTCGGCGAGGATCACCGCCTTGCCGCCACCGAACGGTACGCTCGATATCGCTGCCTTCAGCGTCATGCCGTGGGAGAGGCGCAGCGCGTCGGTGAGGCCCGCCTCGAAGGTCGGATGCGGCCAGATGCGCGTGCCGCCGAGCGCCGGCCCGAGAACTGTGGAATGAATGGCGACGATGGCCGTCAGCCCGCGCTGCTCGTCACGGCCGAGCCAGATGCGTTCATGACCGGCGAAATCCGGAAGCCCGACGGCCTGTGGCGTGATGTCTGTGAGGATCAGCGATCGCGCGCCAAACGGCGTTTTGAGGGTGCGGGCTTCGACGGTCTGCAGCATCATTTCCTCCCTGGAACGGTGGCGCGGAAGGTAATGAAATTCGCCGAATTTTGGTTTCGAAGTCGCCGCCCCGCGTAGCTTTACGTTGCGCGAGGCGGCGTCGATCTTTGCGAAAGATGCGCGGCGGCAATCCAGCGGTCGGGATCAGGCCAGCTTGGCGTCGAGCGTCACCTTGATGGCGCCGAGCGCCTTCGACACAGGGCAAATCGTTTTGGCCTTCTCGGCGATTTCCTTGAACTTCGCCGCGTCCACGCCGGGAACCGTTCCAGTCACCGTGAGGGCGCTTTGCGTGATGCCTGTGCCGGGAACGAGCGTCACGACGGATTTGGCTTCAAGCGAGGTCGGCGGCGTGCCGTTTTCTGTCAGCAACCCAGAGAGCTGCATGGAAAAGCAGCCCGCATGTGCTGCCGCGATCAATTCCTCGGGATTGGTTCCGGATTTGCCGCTTTCGTCCTCGAAGCGCGTCTTGAAGGAATAGGGCAGGCCGACCAGCGCCCCGCTTTGCGTTTCAAGGGCGCCGTTGCCCTCCTTGATCGAGCCTTTCCAGACGGCGTTGGCGTGACGGTCCATGCGTTTTCTCCCTCATTTGAACGGTGAACGTGGAAATACCGGGAGGAACTATAGCGCGGCGCGGCGCGCTGGCCAGATGCACCGGGTTCAGTCCGTGCGCCGCTTTGCCGTCACCTCGATCTCGATCTTCATCTCCGGCTCGGCCAGCCCGCACACGATCATCGTCGCCGCCGGGCGGATGTCGCCGAAATGCTCGCCGAGGATCGGATAGACGCGATGCACATAAGCGTGGTCGGTGACGTAATAATGCGCGCGCACCACATCGGCGAGCGCGAAGCCGCCGTCCTCGAGCGCCTTGGTGATGGTCTTGAAGCAGTTGCGGGTCTGCTCTTCGATCGTCTCCGGCATCTCCATTTTCGAATAATCGTAGCCGGTGGTACCTGCGACAAAACACCAGTCGCCGTCGACCACGGCGCGGGAATAGCCCGCGGTCTTTTCGAAGGGCGAACCGGTGGAGATCAGCGTGCGCGTCATTGCGGAGCGAGCGCCTTCCGCATTACGTCGGCGACGTCCTTCGGCCACGCATCCAGAACCGGCCAGGTCTTCGGGCCGCCGCTCTCCTGCTGGTGGGCGAAATAGAGCTTCTTGCCCGGCTGATCGATCCCCATGAAGGAATCGGCAAGTCCGCAGGCATGCGGTGTGCAGCCGCTGGCATGGACGATACCCGATGGCGTCTTCTCCACGCCGCCGCCGACGAACAGGCCGGTGACCACTTCCGAAAGTTCGTCGCCGAGCAGGTCCTGCGCTTCCTGGTAGAGTTCCGCATTCTCGAACGCGTTGACGATATGGTCGAGCGCGCCGGCATCGAGATCGGCCCAGCCGGTACCGGGCTGCGGCGTGTAACTGATCAAGCCCGCGACGCGCACGCCCTCCGACGGGGTCCACACCTGGACGGTCTGGCCGGTAGCGCCCGGCGCCAGATACGGCACGAAATAGATCTGCTCGGTGGTCGCGGCCGCGGGAGGCGCGCCGCAATCCTCACCGACGATGTCGTGCTTGATGCCTTCGCCCTCGGGCTTCCAAACGAGAATAGTCGCAGGCCCGCACGCATTGCCGCCGTCGCCCATCGACACAAGCGCGACCTCGATGCCCGCGACCGTCACCGTGCGGTCGAAGAAGGCCTGATAGTTGCGGGCGATCTCCTTGCCGTCGAAGGCGAGAATCTTCTCGAAGTCTTCGTTCTCGGTGATCGTCAGCTCGCCACCGGCGAACGGCATTTTTTCAGGCTCAGCCTGCTGGGCAAAAGCCCCGCCGGAAAGGCCGAGCAGGAGGATCGACGCCAAAGCGGGCAGGTATGTGCGCATGGAGAACTCTCGTCAGCTTACGGGCGCGCCCAGGGCGGCACCGGATCGTCCTCCCTTACTACCCGTTTTTGGATGCGGTTCACCAGCGGCATGAAGATCAGGGTGCCGAAAAAGATGCCGCCCCAGAGCGGCGACCATTGCTGGAACCAGAGCGTGAAAAAGTTCTCGTCGGAGCCGATCGTCGCTTTGATCGAAAGCGCGGTCATGGCTGAAGCGAAGATTGAGACGAACGTCGCCAATACGGCGGCGAAGCTCATGCGTTCGTACTTCTTCGGAACCCACGGCTTCATGGCTGGCTTCTCCTCGATCGTCCCGCGATCAAGGAGATAGAGCGCGCAAGCCCTCAGACCAGTTTTGAAGTAGTCGGCCCTGACAAGCTCAGGGCCGGAGATCAGGCCCAGGGACGGCTTTCGGCGTTCTTTTTCTCGAAGCTGTCGATCGCCGACGCCTTTTCGAGCGTCAGGCCGATATCGTCGAGGCCGTTCAGCAGGCAGTGCCGCTTGAAGTCGTCGAGGTCGAAGGTGACCACGCCGCCGTCCGGCCCATGGATTTCCTTCGCTTCGAGGTCGACGGTCAGCGTTGCGTTGGAGCCGCGCGAGGCGTCGTCCAACAGCTTCTCCAGATCCTCCGGACTGACCGTCACCGGCAGAATGCCGTTCTTGAAGCAGTTGTTGTAAAAAATGTCGGCAAACGAGGTCGAGATCACGCAGCGTATGCCGAAATCGAGCAAAGCCCAGGGCGCGTGCTCACGCGAGGAACCGCAGCCGAAATTGTCGCCCGCCACCAGGATCTGCGCCTTGCGATAGGCCGGCTTGTTCAGCACGAAGTCCGGGTTCTCGTTGCCCTTCTCGTCGTAACGCATCTCGGCGAACAGGCCCGTGCCGAGACCGGTGCGCTTGATCGTCTTCAGATAATCCTTCGGGATGATCATGTCGGTGTCGACATTGACGATCGGCAGTGGGGCGGCGACGCCGGTGAGCTTGGTGAACTTGTCCATGTCTCGCTCATTTTCGCTTATTTACGCTGGCTTTACAGGAAGCTCACCGGGAATCAAAGGGCATGCGCAACACGCTGTCCCTTGATCCGGCGTCGGCCGGACTTATCTGCGTTTCATACAAATGGAGACGCTTTGATGAAATGTCCGATCGACAACACGGAACTGATGATGTCCGACCGGCAAGGCATCGAGATCGATTATTGCCCGCAATGCCGCGGCGTGTGGCTCGACCGCGGCGAACTCGACAAGATCATCGAGCGCGCGAACCGTGAGGACGACCGTTCATCTGAGAGCCGCGACCGGAATCTCGTCCGCGACGATCGTTACGACCGGCGTGACGACCATTATGATCGATCCCACAAGCGGAAGAAAAAGTCTCTGCTGGGCGATATTTTCGACTTTTGATCGCTCGGATCACATCAGTTCGCGGACCGCACCGCGCACTGGAAATTCCGCGCAGGCAAAGCGGGCGACTGCTGGCTCGCCCGAACGCCAGGAAATCGCAGCTATTTCTTTTTCGGCTTGGCCTTCGTGGCGGGCGCTTTCGGCGGCGCCGCGGCTTCTTCCGCCGCCTGGCGCGCCTCCTGCTCGAGGCGCAGGGCCTTCAAGCGCGCGGTCTTCTTCTCCTGAGCCGCCGTCTCGGCGTCCATAATGCTGCGCGCGACAAAGGTGGTTTGTTCCGCCTTATCGCGCGCTGGAATCTTCGCCTTGAACAGCGTCGTCTTCGTCACGTCAGCCATGCTTGCCTGCCTGCTGCCTGCATCACTCATGCTGTTCTCGGAGGCCTCGCTCCGCCGCGCGGCGCCAGAACCTTTTTCTTCGGGGCCGGCAGGAGGCCTTCGCGCTGTGCCTGCTTGCGCGCCGCCTTGCGGGTGCGCCGTACAGCTTCCGCCTTCTCGCGGGTTCTCTTTTCGGATGGTTTTTCGTAGGCGCGGCGCGCCTTCATTTCACGAAACAAACCTTCGCGCTGCAGTTTCTTTTTGAGCACGCGAAGCGCCTGCTCGACATTGTTGTCGCGTACGAGAACCTGCAATTTCCTGATCCTGTTCCGGGCGCGCAGTGACGCTGCCCTTTTTGCGCCGACCGGGATGGCCGGACAGAATAACCGGGCTGAAACACCCTGATTTGCCTTATATAGGCGTTTTCGCCGCGAAAGACCACCTGAGCGCGGCAAATCGCGCTTTCCCGCAGATTTTGAGGATAAACACAAGCCTTTTCAATAACTTGGGCTCGAAAAAGCTCGCGAAGCGTCAGATAACGTTCAGCTCGCGGAACGGTCTGCCCGCGGCGATCCGCTCATAACCGAAGGCCGAGCAGTCAATTGTCCGGTAGGCGCCATACGTGACCAGCTCGGCGATCGCGCGTCCCACCGCCGGCGCCTGCTGCAGTCCGTGGCCGGAAAATCCCGTGGCGAAGAGGAAGTTCGCCACCTCCGGATGCGGACCGATGACACCGTTCTGGTCGAGCGTGTTGTAATCGTAGTGACCTGCCCAGGCGCGCGTCGGCTTGATCGCCTCGAAAGCCGGAATGCGCGTTGCCAGCAGCGGCCAGATCACCTCCTCGAACAGCGGCCAGTCCGGTTCGAAATCGTTCGGGTCGGCCGGTCCGTCGGTTTCCTCGGGCTCTGCGCCGCCGGTGATGTAGACCGAACCCTCGGGGCGCACATAGATGCCGCTCGGGTCGACAAGCAGCGGCATGTCGTCGAACCTGTCGCGCGCCTCGAAGACGAAGACGGAGCGCTTCCAGGGCTCCACCGGCAGCGCGATATTGGCCATCGCCGACACCTTGCCGGCGTTCGGTCCCGCCGCGTTGACGATCGTGCCGGCTTCGAGCCGCTCGCCATTTTCCAGCGTCACCGCCGTGACGCGATCTCCGTCACGCTCGATGCCGTTGACTGTGGCGGTGATCATGTCGATCGATTTTGTCTTTAGCGCCTTGCGGAACAGCGCCAGCATTGCATGCGCGTCGAACCAGCCCTCGCCGGTGCGGCCATAGGCGCCGGCCACGATGCCCTCCGTGGACAACCAGGAAAAGCGCTTTGTCAGCGCCGCCGCGTCTTCGAGCAGGATGTCTGTGCCCTCGGCCTTCTGCGTCTGGTGATTGGCCTCAAGCACGGGCAGGCCGGTTTCGGAAGCCAGGATCAGATAACCTTTCTCACGGAACCCGATGTCGGCGTCGGCTCCGAATTCTTCTTTCAGCCGGCGAAACAGGCCGAGCGTGAATTGCGACAGGCGGATGTTCTCGGCGATGGAGAATTGCTGGCGGATCGAGGCGCAGGACAGCGTCGTCGCGGCGTACGCGAATTGCGGGTCGCGCTCGATCAGAGCGATCGAGCCGGTGAATCCCGCCTCGCGCAGATAATAGGCGACCGAACTGCCGACGATCGCCCCGCCGATGATGACGACGTCGTAGCGCGCCATGCAAAACCTCGTTTCTGAAGCCGGCGGGACCGAACCAGTTTCGCGGGAGCTTCGCAAGGGCTTGCGCGGCGTTGTGCGGCGCGGCATGAAGACCGCCATGCCTGCGAAAAACAACCGTCCACGCCGCTCGGTGCTCTATGTGCCGGCCACCAATGCAAAGGCGCTGGCCAAGATCCCAGCGCTCGCCTGCGACGCGGTGATCGTCGACCTCGAGGATGCCGTCGCGCCCGAGGCGAAGCAGGCGGCGCGCGATGGATTGAAAGCCGCCTTCGCCGGCCTTCCGCGGACGGTCGAGCGGGTCATCCGCATCAACGCGCTGTCAGGCGAATGGGGCAATGACGATCTTGCGCTGGCGGCAAGTCTCGAACCGGACGCAATCCTTCTGCCGAAGGTCGACACCGCGCGCGACATTCTGGAAGCGGGCGACGCGCTGGACGAAGCCGATACGCCGGAAGAAACAGCACTCTGGATCATGGTCGAGACGCCGCGCGCGCTGCTCAATCTCGGCGCGATCGCCGAACTCGGCCGCGACCGCAGCGCGCGGCTCTCCTGTCTCGTCGCCGGCACCAATGATCTCATCAAGGACACAGGCGTGCTCGGCCGGAGCCATCTCACGCCATGGCTGATGCAGATGGTGCTTGCCGCGCGCGCCGGCGGGCTCGACTGCGTCGACGGCGTGTCGAACGATTTCTCCGACCTCGATGCCTTCGCGCGCGAATGCGCCGAGGGTGCGGCGATGGGGTTTGACGGCAAGACGCTGATCCATCCCGCTCAGATCGAGCCAGCGAACACAGCCTTTTCGCCGTCTGCGTCAGCGATTGCCGAAGCGCAAAACATCGTTGCCGCATTCGCGCAGTCCGACAATGCCGGCAGGGGCGTCATCGCGCTCGACGGCAAGATGGTCGAACGACTGCACCTCGCCCAGTCGGAGCGCCTGCTGGCGAAAGCGGCGCGGCCTGCAAACAGTTCCAGCAAGGAGTAAGTCGATGCGTCTCTACCGCTTCCTGACTGGCCCCGACGATTCCACCTTCTGTCACAAGGTGACGGCGGCGCTGAACAAGGGCTGGCATCTCTACGGTTCGCCGACCTACACCTACGACAAGAAGAACAAGTCGCTCCGCTGCGGCCAGGCGGTCGTGAAGGATATCGACGGGGTCGAGTACAGACCGGAGATGAAATTAAGCGAGCAGTAGTTCTGCGTCAGGCCACCGTCGCCTCGATCCGCTCCATGTCCTCGTCGGAGAGGCCGAAATGGTGGCCGACTTCGTGGATCAGCACATGGGCGATGATGTCGCCGAGCGTTTCTTCGTTCTCGGCCCAGTAGTCGAGAATGGCACGGCGATAGAGGGTGACGCGGTTCGGCCCCTCGCCGGTTGCGGGGTTCCAGCGCTCCGCAATGCCGCGGCCCTCGAACAGGCCGAGCAGGTCGAACGGCGACTCGAGCGACAGATCGTCCATGATCTCGTCGGTCGGAAATTCGGCGATCTGGATGACGATCTCGCCCGTCAGCTTCCTGAAATCGTCGGGCAGATGCGCATAAGCCTCCAGCGCCAGCAGCTCGAACGCCTCGATCGAGGGCGCCATCTGATCGCGCCAGATAGGGGGTTTGTATTCGCGGGCCATGATAATCCTTTGGCCGGCATATAGACGTTCGGCGCGCGGCTTTCGAGGCTTTTGCCGAAGCGGCGTTAACGCGGGAAGGAAATTCGGTTAGATCGCCTCGCCTTTCAGCAGCCGCGGCGTGTCGCCGGCAAGGCCCGAGGCTTGGCGTATGAAGAACTCCTTCAAGCGCGGCATCCGTTCGACAAGCCCGAGACCGACGTCACGCAAGGTCCTGAGCGGCGCGAAATCGTTGGAGAAGAGCCGGTTCAGCACGTCAGTGGTGACACCCATCTGCACCGTATCGAAACGCCGCCAGCGTTCGTAACGCTGCAGCACGTCCAGCGCGCCGATGTCCTGGCCGAGGCGGTCGGCCTCGACGATCGTCTCGGCAAGTGCCGCGGCGTCCTTGAAGCCGAGGTTGAGTCCCTGGCCGGCGATCGGATGGATGCCATGCGCGGCATCGCCGGCCAGCGCGAAGCGCGACGCCACGAAAGCGCGGGCGAGGGTGAGGCCAAGCGGCCAGGCGCGCGGTTTGCCCTCGACGCTGATCTCGCCGAGTTTCAGGCCGAACCGCTGCTCGAGTTCGGCCTCGAAAATCAGATCGTCTCCGGAGACGAGCTTTTCGGCATCCGCCGTGCGCTCGGTCCAGACGATGGACGAGCGATCGCCCTTGAGTGGCAAGGTTGCGAACGGACCGGCCGGGAAAAAGTGCTCCTCCGCGCGGCCATTGTGCGGACGCTCATGCGCCACCGTGCAGACAATGCCAGACTGGCCGTAATCCCACGACACGGTCTTGATGCCCGCCATGTCCCGCAGCTTCGACTTAACGCCGTCGGCGGCGACGAGCAGACTGGCCTCCATGGCGATGCCATCGGCGAGATGCACGGTCACCCGGCCCGGGGTGGTGTCGAAGCCGTGTACGGCGACGCCTTCGATGATGTCGATGCCGAGTTCACCGGCGCGCTCGCGCAGCGCTCCGTTCAGCACGCGGTTCGCAACCATGTGCGCGAAAGGCTCGCCCGGCGCGACCTCGCCGTCGAAGGTGAGGAACACCGGGCGTATCGGATCGGACGTGCGCGAATCCGTGACGACCATGTCGGTGATCGCCTGCGCTTCCGGCGCGATCGCGTCCCAGCAGCCGAGCTGGCCGAGCATGCGGCAGGCCGCCGCCGCAACGGCGGATGCGCGGCCGTCCTTTTCCCAGACGCCGGGAGGCGCTGCGTCGACGATCGCGACGCCGAGGCTCGGCCGGGCCATGCGTATCGCAACGGCGGTCGCCAACCCGACATAACCCGCGCCGGCGACGATCACGTCGAAACTGTCTTTCGATTGCTTCGCGTCTTTCTTTTTCGCCATTGTTACCACCGTCGGAGGCTGGAGCGTGATGATTTTGACCTGCGGTCATTCATCACGCTCCAGCCTATTGTTTTTGGCACATGATCTTATCCGAAAAGTCTGCAACTTTTGGGATCATGCTCTAACCTTGACTTGCCCGGATGGTTCCTGTTGGAACCTCCCGCAGCTACCGAGGGGACGCGGGAACCATGTCGCAGGCAATGCAGGACCTTCTGGGCATTCTCGACCTCGAAGCGCTCGAGCACAACCTGTTCCGTGGTCGCAGCCTGAAGACGTCCTGGAAGCGGGTTTATGGCGGCCAGGTGATCGCGCAGGCGTTGATTGCCGCGCAGCGCACGGTCGAGCCAACACGTTTTGTCCATTCGCTGCATTGCTATTTCATCCTGCCCGGGGATCCGACGA
Source organism: Rhizobiaceae bacterium (assembly GCA_035503715.1). GTDB lineage: Bacteria > Pseudomonadota > Alphaproteobacteria > Rhizobiales > Rhizobiaceae > OAS926. Next base: position 23,631 of record DATJTE010000193.1, read on the forward strand.
TCCCGATCGTCTATGAGGTCGAACGGCTGCGCGACGGTGGGTCCTTCACCACCCGGCGCGTGACGGCGATCCAGCGGGGCGCGGCGATCTTTTCGCTCGAGGCGTCCTTCCAGATCGAGGAAGACGGCCTGGCGCATCAGGTGCCGATGCCGCTCGACGTGCCGCCGCCGGAGGCCTTGAAATCGCAGCGCGAACTGATCGACGCTGCGCCCCACATTCCCGAGCACATCAAGAAGATGTGGGCCGTGGAACGGCCGCTGGAGATCAAGCCGGTCCATACCGAGCACTACACGACACGGGACAAGCTGCCGCCGCTGCAGCGCATCTGGATCCGCCTGACCGGTGCGGTGCCGGACAACAGGCCGCTGCAGATTTCGATGCTCGGCTATCTGTCCGACATGACGCTGCTCGACACCTCCACCTTCGCGCATGGCCGCGCGCTTTTCGATACCGACATTCAGGGCGCCAGCCTCGACCACGCCATGTGGTTCCACCGGCCGTACAAGCTCGACGATTGGCTGCTCTACGCGTCGGACAGCCCGTCCACATCCGGCGCGCGGGGCTTCTCGCGTGGCATGCTGTTCGGCCGCGATGGCACGCTCATCGCTTCCGTCGCCCAGGAAGGCCTCGTCCGGGTGCGCAAGCCGCGACCGTAGCGCTATAGAAATAGGCATTTTCCGCCATTTGCCTATTTCCTAGGCAAATGGCTTGCTGCGTATGCGAAGAGCGCACTTCACCCGTAGCTTCTTTCCATGTGTTTACAACAGGTTAACAGGCTCCTGTCCGAACTGGCACGGAGCTTGAATCCTTTATCGCACTTGCCGGCGTTCAGGCGTCGGTGAAGGCGTGCAACGCGGGGGATCCGCAAGCAGAGGGTGAAACCTGATGAAAATCGTGATGGCTATCATCAAGCCGTTCAAGCTCGACGAGGTGCGCGAAGCGCTCACCGCGGTCGGCATCCAGGGCCTGACCGTCACCGAGGTCAAAGGCTACGGGCGTCAGAAAGGGCATACCGAAATCTACCGCGGGGCCGAGTACGCGGTGAGCTTCCTGCCGAAGATCAAGATCGAGGTCGCCGTCGGAACGGACATGGTCGACAAGGCCGTCGAAGCGATCGGCAGCGCCGCCAAGACCGGCCAGATCGGCGACGGCAAGATCTTCGTCTTCGGCATCGACCAGGCCGTGCGCATCCGCACCGGCGAAACCGACACCGACGCGCTCTAAGCCCGCGAAAACGAGTTCATGGAGATTTCGATGCACCTTCCAATTTCTCTCAAGTCCGCGGCGCGGACGGCGCTTGTCGGCGCCGTGACCCTCGGCGCTCTCGGCACGCTCGCGGCTTTCGCGCAGGAAGTCGCACCGCCGGCCGCCGACGCGGCTGCGCCGGCCGCCACGATGGACAAAGGCGACACCGCCTGGATGCTCATCTCGACCATCCTGGTGCTGTTCATGATCCTGCCTGGCTTGGCTCTGTTCTATGGCGGCCTTGTGCGCGCCAAGAACATGCTCTCGGTGCTCATGCAGTGCATGATGATCACCGCCGTGGTGGTCGTCGTCTATGTGCTGTGGGGATACTCGATGGCTTTCGGCGATGCGCCGAGCGCCTATTGGGGCGGCCTAGGAAAGATGTTTTTGTCTGGCGTCAATCTTGAGAGCCAGGCAGCGACCTTCACCTCAGGTGTTTTCATTCCCGAGTACGTCTTCATCTGCTTCCAGATGACGTTCGCCTGCATCACGCCCGCACTGATCGTCGGCGCTTTCGCCGAGCGCATCAAATTCTCGGCCGTCGTGCTCTTCGTCATCCTCTGGGTCACCGTCGTCTATTTCCCGATCGCGCACATGGTCTGGGACTCGGACGGCCTGATCTACGGCTGGGGCGCGCTCGATTTCGCCGGCGGCACGGTCGTGCACATCAATGCCGGTATCGCAGCGCTTGTGGGCGCTCTTCTGGTCGGCAAGCGTGTCGGCTACGGCCGGGACAACATGGCGCCGCACTCGATGACGCTCACCATGGTCGGCGCCTCGATGCTCTGGGTCGGCTGGTTCGGCTTCAATGCCGGCTCGAACCTGGAAGCCAATGGCGGCGCAGCCCTTGCCATGATCAACACCTTCACGGCCACCGCCGGCGCGATCATCGCCTGGGTGGTCATCGAAGGTCTGATCCGCGGCAAGGCGTCCATGCTGGGTGCCGCATCCGGCCTCGTCGCCGGCCTCGTGGCGGTGACGCCTGCCGCCGGCTTCGTCGGTCCGGTCGGCGCCATCGTGCTCGGCGCCATCGCCAGCGCGGTCTGCTACTTCTTCGTGGCCGTCGTGAAGATCAAGCTCGGCTATGACGACTCGCTCGACGTGTTCGGCATTCACGGCATCGGCGGCATCGTCGGCGCCATCGGCACCGGCTTCTTCAACGCCGAAGCCCTCGGCGGCATCGGTTATGGCGACCTGTCGGTCGGCGCGCAGGTGTGGACGCAGTTCCTCGCGGTGTGCGTGACGATCCTCTGGTGCGGCATCGGTTCGGCGATCCTCTACAAGCTGGTCGATCTCATCGTCGGCTTGCGTCCGACCGAGGAAGCCGAGCGCCAAGGCCTCGACGTTACCTCACATGGCGAAGTTGCGTACCACTCGTAAGGCGTTTCAGCCGGGCGGTTCACCGCCCGGCCATCCTCCCATCCCGTCGTGGCGTCCATTCCGGACACCACACCTCGAGGCCCGGACCCTCCTCCGGGCCTCTTTTTTCGTTGCGTGAGGTTTTGCACCATATCCCCGTTATGCACAGGCCTTCGGCGGTTTCCTTCCGTCATTTGCCGGCATAGGTTTAAGTCATCTCAGGTCTCTGGACGTGCCGCTCGGTCGGCGGAAACGCAGAGGCGCTAAACTGAGCCCGATCCGGAGGAAGCGAAGGCAGGCGCAAGTCTGCGGTCGAAGAGACTGGAAGACCAACGGGACCCGCAGAACACGGTTGCAACCGAGTAAGGCGGACCGATGCTGCCATGAAGGCCGGGAGAGCCCTTTCGATGGCACGCAGGATACAGCCTCCGGGCTGGATCAGGCGGGTTCAGGAAGATGCGACTTCACTTCGTGAAAGCGCTCGAACTGGACCGTCAAGCAAAAGGCCGTGCCCAGGGAGCGCCGCAAGGCGCATACCAGGAACGACTGACGGCTGACAGGGAGGCGCTGGGAGCAATCCCGGCGCCAACTGTCTTTTTGGTGCCCCGTTACCAAGGCGGCACGCCATCCCGCCCTTCCAATGCACATACCGAACCGGCTATCGTTGACACGTAAGACGTGTCTTCCTGGAGGCTCGGGGATTGGCTGAGAAGATTTATGCTTTCTACAGCGCGGGCGGCTATGCGCGCGAAACCCGCGCCGGCATGGTCGCTTCGCTTGACGCTGCTGGCGAAGAGGGCTCCGAGGTCATCTTCATCGACGACGCGCTGCACGGCACGACCGTGCATGGCGCGCGCGTCATCTCCTATGAGGAGGCCAGGACGATCCCGGGCCTGAAAGTGAACATCGCTTTCGCCGACCCCATACTGCGCCGGAAAAAATTCGAGCAGTGCCTTGCCGACGGGCTGGGGTTCTTCACCTCCGTTCACCCGACCGCGATCTTCGGCGCCAACAGCAGTATGGGTGAGGGGTCGATCCTGTCGGCCAACACGATGGTCACGGCGGATGCCAGGATCGGCAAGGCGTTCCATTGCAACATCTATTCTTACGTGGCGCATGACTGCATCGTCGGGGACTTCGTCACCTTCGCGCCGAGGGTCAGCCTCAACGGCCGCATCAAGGTGGAGGACGACGTCTATGTTGGCTCCGACGCCACGTTCCTGCCGGGAAAGGCGGACCGCTTCCTCACCATCGGCCGCGGCGCGGTGATCGGCGCTGGCGCCCTAGTGACCAGGGACGTCGAGCCCCATACCACCGTGGTCGGCAGCCCAGCAAAACCGCGACCGCCCAAATAGCCGGAACGTTTTTCGTTGTTTCCATCGGGCTGTTTATCCGCATGGTTAAAGCGGCCTTAACCTTCCCCGAAATAGGCTTCGGAACGAATCCGCCTGCTGCTTGAAGGAAGCGGCGGCCGGACGGCTTACGGGGCTTTGGCATGCGTTCTGCACCTTCCGCATCGATTGCGCTGGCCGACGACGAAAGTCGCGGCTTTCACGCCTTTCTGAGGCGGCAGGCATCGCGTGCGATCGGCCTTGCCGTGCTCGCCTTCGTGGCGTTCGCACTGGCCAGCCTGGGCACATGGAACGTCGCGGATCCGAGCTTCAGCCATGCGACCGATGCGTCCGTCTCCAACGCGATGGGGTATGCGGGTGCGGTTTTCTCCGATCTCGCCATGCAGTTCTTCGGCCTTGCCTCCGTCGCCGCACTGGTTCCGGCGGTCGTCTGGGGCCTTCTGCTGATTGCAGCGCGGGGCATTGACCGCATCTGGATACGGGCCGGCGCCTGGGCTGCCTTCTCACTGATCGCGGCGGCCATCGCCGGCTGCTTCTCGGCGCCCGAAACCTGGCCGCTGCCGACGGGGCTTGGTGGCGTGTTCGGCGACATGGTGCTGCACATCCCGGGGCTGTTTACCGGGGGCTATCCGACCGGGTTTATTGCCACCTTCGTCGCGATCGCACTGGCGCCGGCCGCGCTCTGGCTCTTCATCTTCGGCTCGGCGCTGGTTGCGCGCCGCACGCCGCTGCTTGAACCGCAAGGCAAGAGAGCAAGAACGCCGGCTGCAGCTGAAGAAGACGACGCCGACGATGAGGATGATGACGACAGCAGTCCGTGGCTGGCGCTCGGCGCGGTCACGCATTGGTGGCTGTCGACGCGAGCCTTCATCCGGCGCGCGATGGCCAACCGGCGCGCACGCGCCGGTGATTTCGGTCCGCTGCGCGATCGAAGCGAGCGCATCGAGCCCGGCGAACGACGGGCCGTGTTGCGCGCCGTCGACAGGATCGACCCCGACTTCTCGCAACCGCGTCGCCCGGTCCTCAAACCGGAACCGGCGTTCGAGGACGAAGAAATGTCCGAAGAGGACATGGGTCTGCTCGACGATTTCGATGCGGGTACGCCGCGCGCCGAGAATTCCCGCGCACCGTCCAGCGCGCGTATCGAGGCGCCCGCCGACCGGCCGGCGCAGGGCACGCGCGTCAAGCGCGAGGCGCAGAAGTCGCTGATCGGATCGAGCGAATTCGAATTGCCGTCGCTGCATTTCCTCGCCGAGCCGAAGGGCGTCGTCCGCGACAACACGCTGTCGCAGGAGGCGCTTGAGCAGAACGCGCGGCTGCTCGAGGGCGTGCTCGAGGATTTCGGCGTCAAGGGCGAGATCATCCATGTTCGCCCCGGTCCGGTCGTGACGCTTTACGAGCTGGAGCCGGCGCCCGGCATCAAATCCTCGCGCGTCATCGGTCTTGCCGACGACATCGCCCGCTCGATGAGCGCGATCGCCTGCCGCGTCGCCGTCGTGCCGGGCCGCAACGCGATCGGCATCGAACTGCCGAATCTCAGGCGCGAAACCGTATATCTGCGTGAACTGCTCGCTTCGCGCGACTTCGAAAGCACCAAGGCGCGCCTGGCGCTGGCGCTCGGCAAGACGATCAACGGCGAAGCCGTCACAGTCGACATCGCCAAGTTCCCGCATCTTCTCGTCGCCGGCACCACCGGCTCGGGCAAGTCGGTCGCCATCAACACGATGATCCTGTCACTGCTCTACCGGCTGTCGCCGGACGAGTGCCGGCTGATCATGATCGATCCGAAGATGCTCGAACTGTCCGTCTATGACGGCATCCCGCATCTGCTGACGCCTGTCGTCACCGATCCGAAGAAGGCGGTCGTTGCGCTCAAGTGGACCGTCCGCGAGATGGAGGACCGCTATCGCAAGATGTCGAAGGTCGGCGTGCGCAACATCGACGGTTTCAACCAGCGCGTCGAGCAGGCGGAGAAAAAGGGCGAGCGCATTTCGCGCACCGTGCAGACGGGCTTCGACCGCCAGACCGGCGAGGCGATCTACGAGACGGAGGAGCTCGATCTCGAACCGATGCCATACATCGTCGTGATCATCGACGAGATGGCCGACCTGATGATGGTCGCGGGCAAGGACATCGAAGGCGCGATCCAGCGCCTTGCGCAGATGGCGCGCGCGGCCGGCATCCATCTCATCATGGCGACGCAGCGCCCATCGGTCGACGTGATCACCGGCACGATCAAGGCGAACTTCCCGACCCGCATCTCCTTCCAGGTGACCTCGAAGATCGACAGCCGCACGATTCTCGGCGAGCAGGGCGCGGAGCAACTGCTCGGCATGGGCGACATGCTCTACATGGCCGGCGGCGGACGCATCCAGCGCGTGCACGGTCCGTTCGTCTCCGACGATGAGGTCGAGAAGGTCGTCCGTCATCTCAAGTCGCAGGGCGCGCCGGAATATCTCGACGCGATCGTCCGCGACGACGAAGAAGGGGACGACGACGAGGACGGCCCAAGCGGCGGCGGCGGCAATTTCGAGGATTCGGACGACCCGTACGATCAGGCGGTCGCCGTCGTACTGCGCGACGGTAAGGCCTCGACCAGCTACATCCAGCGGCGCCTCGGCATCGGCTACAACCGCGCCGCGTCGATTATCGAAAAGATGGAGAAGGAAGGCATCGTCGGACCGGCCAACCATGCCGGAAAGCGCGAGATCCTGGTGCCGACCGAAGAGGACAAGTTCTAAGGCTTGAGGCGACCGGGTTTCCCTAACGGGAACCTTTTCCGCCTGCCAAACTTAAGCCCCGATGGCTGACTAGCTATCCAAATCAATGACACTCCGGAGACGACCGGCATGAAAACCATCTTCTCGACCCGCCGCGAAATCCTGGGCTTCGGCCTCGCGACGCTGGGAGTCTTTGCCACAGGCGGGGCGCTGACCGGCGTCGCGGAGGCCAAGGCCGACGACAAGGCGCAGCAGATCGCCGATCACTTCTCGCAGATTCAGACCATGACCGGCGAGTTCGTGCAGTTCGGCCCCAAGGGCGAACAGACCGGCGGCAAGTTCTTCATCCAGCGCCCCGGCAAGATCCGCTTCAACTATGAGGGCAAGACCGGCTTCCGCGTCGTTGCCGACGGCCGGTCGGTGCTGATTGCCAACCAGCAGATGAAGACGTCGGAAATCTATCCGCTCAACAAGACGCCGCTGAAGCTCCTGCTGGATGACCGCATCGATCTATCCGGCAACAAGGTGAAGAGCTTCAAGGAAGAAGGCGATCTGACGACGATCCAGCTCGCCGACAAATCGGTGTTCGGCAATGCCAAGCTCACCATGATGTTCGATCCGAACTCCTACGAACTGCGTCAGTGGACGATCACCGACGCGCAGGGCAAGGACACGACCGTCATGATCTTCAACGTCCAGCAGGACGTGAAGCTCGACTCGAAAATCTTCCACATCGACTACGTCAGTGCGAAGAAGGGCAAGAGCGATTCCGAGATGCGCTGACGTCGGCGCACGATCGCAAATCCGGCCGCCTTCGGGCGGCCGTTTCGTTTCCGCGCCTTGTTTCGGCGGGCGCTAGCTGGCAGGGTCCGCGCTCCTCAACGCCTCCGACTCGCCGCTCGCCCAATGCCTTTGAAAATCGCCACTTGGAACATCAATTCCGTTCGTCTGCGCCTGCCGCTCGTCGAGCGCCTGCTCGCCGAATACCAGCCGGACATTCTCTGCCTGCAGGAAACGAAATGTCCGGACACGCTGTTTCCGACCGAGGCGCTGACTGCCGCTGGCTATCCGCATATCGCGATCCATGGCCAGAAAGGGTACCACGGCGTGGCGACCATCTCGCGCCGGCCGATCGAGACGGTCGAACGGCGCGTTTTTTGCGAGCGTGACGATTGCCGGCATATCGGCACACGCTTCCAGTCCGGCGCGCAGTCGATCTTGCTGCATAATTTTTATGTGCCGGCCGGCGGCGACGAACCCGATCCGGAGATCAACTGGAAGTTCAGGCACAAGCTCGATTTCGTCACCGAGATGAGAAATGTCCCCGCCGCCTTTGGCGACGCCTCGGCATCGATTCTCGTCGGCGATCTCAACATTGCTCCCTATGAGAATGACGTCTGGTCGCACAAGCAGTTGCTGAGAGTTGTCAGCCACACGCCGGTCGAGACCGAAGGGTTCGAGGCGATGCGAAGTGCTGCCGGCTGGGTCGACCTGATGCGTCAGGCCATCCCGCTCGACCAGAAGATCTACACGTGGTGGAGTTATCGCGCGGCGGATTGGCGGCTTTCGGACCGCGGCCGCCGGCTCGACCACATCTGGTCGTCACCCAACATCGCGCCGAAGCTGACCAGCATAGACGTGCTCAAGGATGCGCGCGACTGGGATCGTCCCTCGGACCACGTGCCGGTGATCGCGACCTTCGATCTCGACTAGAGTAATACCGCTTTAGGCAAAACGCGGCGCGAGCTTTGCAATCTGCGTGATCAGGTCCTGCAGTTCCTCGGTGATGCGCTGCTGGAGCATCGCGGCGACCTCTGGAAACTCTTCAAGGATGCGCCGAAACATCTTCCGACTCAGCCGGACAGCTTCCGTGTCGATCTCGGCGATCGCGCCGGTCAGCCGCTTGGTCTCGGCGATCAGGCCGAGTTCGCCAAGCATGGTGCCGGGGCCGACGGTGCCGAGCAGCACCACGTCGCCGTCGCGCTCGCGAAACAGGCGGATGCGTCCCGAGGTGACGATATAGGCGGATTCGGCGGTATCGCCTTCGAGATAAAGCTCCTTGCCCGCGCCGATACGCAAGGACTCGGCGCCGAAGGCCATGAGCCGCAACTGTTCACGCGTGAAGCCCTCGAACAGCCTCACGGCCGACAGGATGCGGATGTCGTCATCCAGCGCCAATCACGGTCCCCGGTATGCGCCGAGCCCTCCCCGGATGTCGCAGCCTATCCCCCTGCTGCGATTCGTTTAAGGAACCAGCTTGTATCCGCCGCTTTCTGTCACAAGAATTTCAGCTTTGGAAGGATCGCGCTCGATCTTCTGCCGAAGGCGGTAAACATGGGTTTCGAGCGTGTGGGTCGTGACGCCGGAATTATATCCCCACACTTCCTCGAGCAGGATGTCGCGGGTCACCACCTTCTGGTCGGCCCGGTAGAGATATTTGATGATCGACGCCTCCTTCTCGGTGAGGCGAACCTTGCCGCCGCGCTGGTCGAGCAGGAGTTTCTGGCTCGGCTTGAACGTGTAGGGGCCGACGGAGAAGGTCGCGTCCTCGCTCTGCTCGTGCTGGCGCAGCTGCGCGCGGATGCGGGCAAGCAGCACGGCGAAACGGAACGGCTTTGTGATGTAGTCGTTGGCGCCGGCTTCGAGGCCGAGGATCGTGTCGGAATCGGTGTCGTGGCCGGTCAGCATGATGATCGGCGCCTTGTAGCCACCGCGGCGCAGCAGTTTCACTGCCTCGCGGCCGTCCATGTCAGGCAGCCCGACATCCATGATCAATATGTCCACCTGGCCGGCGCGGGCGGCCGCGACCCCCTTTGCGGCGGTCGCTTCCTGAAGAACCTCGAATTCCTCGTAGAGGGAAAGCTGCTCGGCAAGAGTGGCGCGCAGGTCCTCGTCATCGTCGACAATCAGGATCGTCCGGGACGTCATGCTTCAATCCGTTGTTATGAAAAAGGAAAATGCAGTTGACCAGTAAGCGTTTATGCTGAACCTCAGTCGCCAGACAGCCTGTTCACCGTGATTTGCTTCATGGCGCGATCATACTCCAAAAAACGTGAACGCAATGAGGCGGGGACAAAGTTCCGTGCGCCTCTGAGATTCCTCACCGTGCGGCCTCGCCCGGGCAATCAGAGCCAGGGGCAGTTGATCGTTGGCGGAACGGTGTTTCCTTGCGCGCTGGGGCGCGGCGGTCTGTCGTCCAACAAGCGGGAAGGCGACGGCGCAACGCCGATCGGCGCCATGCGCATCCTGTCAGGGTACTTCCGGCGCGGGCGGTTTGGAGCACCCAGCCGGCTGGCGATGGCGCCGATCCGTGCCGATCTCGGCTGGTGCGAAGTGCCGGCCGACCGCAACTACAACCGCCCCGTGAAGATTCCTTACGCCGCAAGCCATGAGAGCATGCTTCGCGATGACCGGCTTTACGATGCGTGTCTGGTGCTCGACTGGAACATCAGACCGCGCCGCCGCAACTGCGGCAGCGCGATCTTTTTCCACCTGGCGCGGCCGGGCTTCACGCCGACCCAGGGCTGCGTCGGCGTGACGGCGCGGACGATGGCGCGGCTGCTGCCGCTGATCGACCGCCACACGGTGATGAAGGTCCAGCGTAGCTAGCGCCGGTCGAGGCGGCGCCAGCCGAGACCGAGCCGGTCGATGTCGCGCAGTTCAGCGAGAAACAGACCGTCTCTGGAGCGCTTCACGCCCATATCGACGAGTTCGCGGTCGGTAAGCTTGGAAATATCCTGATCTTCCAACGGCTTGGATGCGAAGAAGGCGCGCAGCCGTGCAAAGGGACCCTGCTTGCGGGCAGGGATCAAGAGGGTTTCAGTGTAGAGGGCCATAGCGGCGTTCCTTTGAAATTGTCTTTGGCGATGAGCCGATGGCATGTTTCTAGCTGATTGAATTCGTTTCAAAAAACGAATAGTCCTTTCAAGATCGTTGAGAGAAATTTGAAGATGGCGCTTCACATTCCCGGAACGCGCGCTCTACGCGCCTTCGACGCGGCGGCACGGCATTTGAATTTCAGCCGCGCGGCGGAGGAGCTCGGGCTGACGCCGGCGGCCATCAGCCATCAGATCAAGGAGTTCGAAGATCAGCTCGGCGTCGAGCTGTTCACCCGGACGAGCCGGACCATCCGTCCGACGGAGGCGGGCCTCGTTTTGCAGAAAGCGGCGGCCGAGGCGCTGGAACTGCTCGGACAGGCCGCGTCGCGTGCCAAGCGGCTGTCACGCGGCGTCACGCAGTTGAAGCTTTCGCTCGATCCCCTGCTTGCGACGAAGTGGATGATCCCCAAGCTGGAACGCTTCCGCACCGCTTGCCCCGACATCGACCTGCGCTTCGACGTTTCGTTCGAACTGCGCGACTTCGACCGGGACGATGTCGACATCGCCATCCGTTTCGGCGCGGGGCGATATGAGGGGCTGATCTCGCACAGGCTGATGGAAAACGTCATCATTCCTGTCTGCAGCCCCAAGCTGCTGAAGTCGGGACCGCCGCTCAAGGAGCCGCGCGACCTCCTCAATCACACGCTCGTGCACATCGAATGGTCCCGGCCAGGGATCGTCTGGCCAAACTGGCGCACTTGGATGGCGGCGGCCGGCGTCGAAGGTTTCGACCCGGACCGCTGCATCGTGCTGACCGAATCCACCCACGTCATTCAGGCGGCCATCGATGGCAACGTGGTTTCGCTGTGCGATTTCTCCATGGTGGCGAGCGATCTCTCAGCCGGCCGGTTGGTGCGTCCGTTCGAGCTTGGCATCGGCGTTCCCGAGGAGTTCGCCGAATACCTCGTCTATCCGATCGAGTCGGCCAATGACGCGAAGATCGTCGCCTTCCGGGATTGGCTGTTGAGCGAGGTTCATAGCCCGCAGATGGACAAGAGCCTGCAAGGCTAGCCCCTTGCAGAGACCGATCAGACGCCCCAGAGGCCGATGATCGCGCCCATGATCAGCATGACGCCCAGCCAGTGGGCGACGTCGATGAGGGTCAAGTCCCAGCCGAATCCTTCATAGCGCTGGTTGACGGCCGTCGTCGTCGCGATGAAGCCGAGCCAGACGAAGAAGGCCGAGACGATGCCGGTCGAGAAGGTGACATTGCCTGGTCCGAAATAGCCGATCAGATAAGCGAGAACGAACGCCATGATCAGCAAGCAGACGAAGCTGTTGACCAGCATCGGCGCGAGCGGCTTGCCCGGCTTCGTCATGTCGACGCCGGTCGCCTTGATCCACGGCTTGCTCAACACATTGTAGTAGGCGGCGCCGAACGCGAAGGCGGCGATCGCCGCGACGAGAATGGCAAGATAGTTCACGCCGGCGAATGTCATGATGCTCCTCCCTCGGATGCGCCGCGACTCTGTTCCCGCGATTGGTTGACGTCAAGCAAATCTCCAGACGGTCGTCTTCTTGACCTCCGCGTCTTCGAGCACGCGCGAAACGGGAACCTGATACGAGGCGAGCGCGACAAGCTTTTCGCGCGGCAGATAGGAGCGGCCGGGGTCGCCGACGAGGATGTCGCAGTCGCGCATGCGAAGTCGCTCGAACCATGGAATGAGCCGATCCGCAAAAGCGCGGTCGTAGAACACATCGCCGGCGAGCACGACATCCCAGGCGCGATCGGCGCCGACAAGATCCTCGGCTGTGAAGTCGACCGCGACATCGTTTGCTCCGGTGTTCAGCCGGACAGCGGTTGCGCAAAACGGATCGATGTCGGCCGCGAGAACTTTCGTTGCGCCGGCACGCCGTGCAGCGATCGCGACGAGACCGGAGCCGGTGGCGAAATCGAGAACGGCTTTGCCACGGACGATCTCCGCGTGGTCGAGCACGTAGCGCGCCAGCCCCTGGCCGCCTGCCCAGGCGAAAGCCCAAAAGGGCGGCGGCAGGCCGATTTCGGCCAATTCTTCCTCGGTGCGCTTCCAGAGATCGTGCGCCTCATCGGCGAGACACAGTCTTATCTCCGGCACATGCGGCGGCGACAGCAGCGCCGTATTGTCTGTGATGAAGCGTTCGGCGTTTTCCGGCGTCAGCGTCACGCCGCTCAGGGCACCGGTGTGACGCCGGCCATCCTGCAAACTTCCTTCCACTCGTCCGGCGTCACCGGTTGGACGGAGAGACGGCCGAGGCGCACCAGCGCCATCTCCTTGAGCTTGGGATTGTTCTTGCAGTCCTCGAGCGTCACCGGCTTCGGCACGTCACGCACCGCGCGGATGTCGACGCATTCCCAGCGCTCGTCGTCGGTGGTGGAGTCCTGGTGGGCGAGCGCCACGACCTCGGCAATGCCGACAATGTCCTTGCCCTCGTTCGAATGGTAGAAAAAGCCGAGATCGCCGATCTTCATTTCGCGCATGTTGTTGCGCGCGGTGTAGTTGCGCACGCCGTCCCATTCGGCGCCCTTGGCGCCTTTCTTCTTCAGCATGTCGAAGGAGAACGTATCCGGCTCGGATTTGAACAGCCAGTAATTTTTCGCCATGGTCTTCTCGGGCTCCGTTCTCGCGGCGCGATTGTTACGCTCAGGCGGGCTTGTTGAAAACCCAGTTCCACGGCCGGATGTCGACCGAAGCAAACAGGCCGGCCTTCGTATAAGGATCGTTGGCCGCGACGGCGTCAGCCGCGGCGCGGTCCTCGACCTCGATCACGACGAGACTGCCGTTCGGCTTGCCCTCGGTGTCGAGGAAAGGTCCGGCGAACTTCAGCGTGCCCTTCTCGTTCAGTCCGTTGAGGTAGGCGACGTGATCGTTGCGCGTGTCCATCCTCAGTTGAAGGTGGCCGGGCTTGTCGTTGCAGGTCAGGGCAAACAGCATGGTCGAAAAATCTCCTATTTGTCTTCGCTGCGCAGCGGCCGCGTCATCAGCATGGTGACAGCTTCCCGCACGCTCGCCTCGCCGCGCAGAAGCAGGTCGATCGCCTCGGTGATCGGCGCGTCGATGCCGCGCTCCTTGATCAGTCGCGCGGCGATCGCGCAGGTAGCAACGCCCTCCGCGAGCGGCAGGTTGTCGAGCTGCTGGCCTTTTCCAACTGCCAATCCATAGGCAAAATTTCGCGACTGCGTGGACCCGCACGTCAGCACGAGGTCGCCGAGGCCCGAAAGGCCCATCAGCGTCTCCGGCCTTGCGCCAAAGGCGGTGGCGATGCGGCGCAGCTCGACAAAGCCGCGCGTTACCAGGGCGGCATGAGCGCTGGCGCCGAGACCTGCGCCGGCAACGGCGCCCGCGCCGATGGCAAGCACGTTCTTCAGCGCGCCACCTGCTTCGACGCCCGCGAGATCGTCGGTCGAGTAGCAGCGGAACATGAGTGAAGACAGATCCGACGCGATTTCCGCGGCGCGGTCGGCATCTGGTGCGGCGACAGCAACCGCGGTCGGCAAGCCCTTCGCCACGTCGGTCGCGAAGCTTGGGCCGGAAAGAGAGGCAATGTAGTTAGCCGGCAATATTTCTGCGGCGACGGCCGATAGAAACTTCCCTGATGCGACCTCGATCCCCTTGGCGCAGAGAACCAGTGTCGCATTCGTGGGTATTGCGTGGTGCGCTGCTTCAAGCGCGGCGCGAAGCTTCTGGGCCGGCACCGAGAGCAGAACGCATTCCGCGTCGCCGCAAGCCTCGGTCATATTCGTCGTCGCCCGAAAATCGGCGTCGATCCCGATGCCTGGCAGATAGCGCGGATTTTCCCGGCGCAGGTTGATCGCGTCCACGGTCGCCGCATCGCGGGCCCAGAGGCTGACATCATGCCCCGCGCGCGTAGCGGTAATAGCGAGCGCGGTGCCCCATGCGCCTCCACCCAGCACGACGATCCTCTTCGCCGTCATGCTTTGGCTCCGCGGCGGCCCGAACCGACGACCGGCGCGGAGACTTCATCGAGCGGCCAGCGCGAGCGCGGCGCGAAGGCCATGGCGTCGCCGCTGTCCAGCCCGGCGCGGATGCGCTCGACGCCGGCCCAGGCGATCATCGCGGCATTGTCGGTGCAAAGCTCCAGCGGCGGCGCGACGAAGGTGAAGCCGGTCTTCGCACACAACATCTCCAGCATCGCGCGGATCGTCTTGTTGGCAGCAACGCCGCCGGCGACCACTAGACTTGGCTTTGCGGCTCTCGGATATTCGTTTCGGAAGCGGTCCAAGCTTTGCCGAAGACGGTCTTCCAGCGTTTCGGCGATCGCCTGCTGGAAAGAGGCGCAGATATCCGCGACATCCCGGTCGGTCAGCGGTTCGATGGCCGTCGCGGCCTGCCGAACCGCCGTCTTGAGGCCGGAAAACGAAAAGTCCGGCCGGGCATCGCCCTTCATGGGTCGCGGGAAGGCGAAGCGGCGCGGATCGCCTTTCGCCGCCCATGTCTCGACATTGGGGCCGCCTGGATAGGGCAGGCCGATAAGCTTAGCCGTCTTATCAAATGCCTCGCCGAGCGCGTCGTCGATCGTCGTCGCCCAGCGTTCATAGTCTCCGACGCCGCGCACCAGCACGATCTGCGTATGGCCGCCCGACACGAGCAGCAGCAGATAGGGGAAGTCCAGCCCGTCGGTCAGCCGCGCGGTCAGCGCGTGGCCTTCGAGGTGATTGACGGCGAAAAGCGGCTTGCCGGCCGCGGCAGCGAGCGCCTTGCCGGTCATCAGCCCGACGATTAGCCCGCCGACGAGCCCCGGCCCGGCCGTTGACGCCACGGCATCCAGCTCGCCCAGAGAAACGCCGGCTTCGCCCAACGCCGCCTCGACAATGCCGTCGAGCGCCTCGACATGGGCGCGCGCGGCGATTTCCGGCACGACGCCGCCAAAGGCGCGGTGGTCCTCGATCTGCGACAGCACGACATTGGACAGGATTTTTGGCCGTCCATCGTCGCCAAGGGCGACGACCGAGGCTGCCGTCTCGTCGCAACTCGTCTCGATGCCGAGGACTTTCAGCTCCATGATTGCCGCGGTCGCGCTTTCGTCTATAGGGGTCTCGTTTGGCGGGGGCGTTAGCACGGACCTGATGTGATGCAAACCGGAGTCTTGAGGATCGGCACGCGCGGCAGCGCGCTGGCATTGGCGCAGGCGCGCGAGACGCGGTCGCGGCTGATGCAGGCGCATGCCCTGCCGGAGGAGGCGTTCGCGATCGAGGCGATCTCGACCAGCGGCGACCGCATCCAGGACCGGCCGCTGTCGGATGCGGGCGGCAAGGGCCTGTTCACCAAGGAGCTCGAGGAGGCGCTGCTCGACGGGCGCATCGATCTCGCCGTGCATTCGTCGAAAGACATGCCGACCTGGCTGCCCGCCGGGCTGGAGCTGTCCGCCTTCCTGCCGCGCGAGGATCCGCGCGACGCTTTTGTCGGGCGCGACGCGAAGACGCTGATGGACCTGCCGCAAGGGGCGACCGTCGGCTCGTCGTCGCTACGCCGCCAGGCGCTGATCCGGCGCATGCGGCCGGACGTCAATGTCATCACCTTCCGCGGCAATGTCGATACAAGGCTGAAGAAACTCGCGAACGGCGAGGTCGAGGGCACGCTGCTGGCGCTGGCCGGCCTCAACCGCCTTGGCCTCGGCCATGTGGCGACCGACCTGATGCCGCTCGATTCGTTTCCGCCGGCGCCTGGGCAGGGCGCGATCTGCATCGAGACGCGCCAGAATAACGAGGCGATCGCCCCGATCGTCGCGGCGCTGAACGATGCGCCGACGCAGCATGCCCTGCAGTGCGAGCGAGCCTTCCTCGCCGCGCTGGACGGCTCGTGCAAAACGCCGATCGCCGGTCACGCCAGGATCGAGAACGGGCACATCTCGTTTTCCGGCCTGATCATCACGCCGGACGGAAAGACCTTCCACGAGACGCATGCGGAAGGCGCGGTCGGGCATGCCGCCGAGATCGGCCGCCGGGCGGGCGAGATGGTGCGCGCCAAAGCCGGGCCGGGCTTCTTCGACAGTTGGGTGTGATGCGCCGCGTCCTGGTCACGCGGCCGGAGCCGGGCGCATCCAGAACGGCCGAGCGACTGCGGACCGCCGGCTGCGAGCCGGTCGTGATGGCGCTCAGCAAAATCAAAGTCGTGCCCGTCGCCGATTTTGATGCGAGCCGGTTCGATGTGGTCGCAGCGACGAGTGCGAATGCGCTTGCCCATGCACCGCGCGCGCTGATCGAAACGATCGCCGATTTGCCGTGCTTCACGGTCGGCGAGAAAACGGCGAGCGAGGCGCGCGCCGCCGGAATGGAAAATGTGGTTGCCGGTGATGGAGATGGGGCGGCGCTGGCGGCACTCGTGACTGCGAAAACCAAAGCGAGGGAACGCGTCCTCTACCTCTGCGGAAACGTGCGGCGGGATGATTTCGAGTCAGCACTTGCCGCCGCAGGCCGGACGGTGCTGGCGGTCGAGACATACGACACGGTGGCGCGGGCCGTTCCCGCGGACGAGTCGCAGCGGGTCCTGTCGAACCGTCCGGTCGATGCCGTGCTCGTCTATTCGCAGCAGGGCGCAAAATCGCTCCTGCCGTTGCTGAAAGCGCCGCTTTTGGCTCCACTCTTCGCGGATGCGCGGATTCTGTGCCTTTCGCCGCGCATTGCGGAGGTGTTTTCCGGCATGCGTGTTTTCGCCGCGGAAACTCCGGATGAAGATGCGCTTTTTACCCTGCTTGGCCAGGAAAGCTGACGCCGCCTTCTGGCCGCCCCTTTTCAGGGGATGCTGGTGTGATAGGGAAACGCCCGGCCGGGCGAACAGCGGGAGCAATCCATGGTGAAGACGCCGAAGACGCGGCACTCCAAACCGCAGAAGGAGCCGGTGACCATCGATCTGGAGCCGGATGCCGTGTCGCGCGTGTCCGAGTCCGATGTGTCCGGGCCGGAAAAGTCGGCGGAAGAAAGTGCCAGCGTTTTTGAAGCTTCTGAGCCGGCGACGCGTGCGCCACAAGCAGAATCGGCAGCGCCAGAGCCAACGCCGGCGGATGCATCTGAAGCCGACGAGCAATTCATGGGTTCGGAATGGCCGCCCGAGCAGACGGCGTCCGATTCCTCCCAGGCGTCCGCGTTCGGACGCACCGCCGCCGAACCGAGCCGACCCGACCGCGAGCCGGAGCCTTCCGCCATGCCAGAACGTCCCGAAGTGCCGCGGCGCACCGCGTCGTCCCTCGTCGCCGGACTGCTCGGCGGCGTGATCGCGCTGGCGGGTGCGGGTGGCCTGCAGCTTGCCGGCGTCTGGCCGGGTGGTGGCAGTGGCGAGCCCGCATCGGGCGGCGACGCCGTGGCCGCGCTGGAAGCCGACATCGCGACGCTGAAACAGGAGATCGAGACACTGAAATCAGCGCCTGGCGCCGACACGTCCGTGCTCGAGCAGGCCGTCGCCGACGGCACGTCGCGCATCGATGGCCTGACGACTGCGCTCGATACGGTGAAGGCCGACATCGAGACGCTGAAATCGGCCGTTCAATCCGGCGGGGCCGGCGACGGCGCGGCCATCGAAGCCATCAACTCGAAGATCTCACAAATCGAACAGCAGATCGCAGCGCTCGGGCAGGGCACTAGCGTCCCTTCCGCGGAACTTTCCGAGCTGACCGGAAAGATCGCGGCCATCGAAACGGCGGTTGCCGAAGCCAATCAGAAGGCTGGCGCGAATGACGGCCGGCTCGCAACCGTCGAGCAGGGCATTGCCGATCTGAAAACGCAGATCGAAAAGCTCGGCGAGCAGCCGAAGGTCGCCATGGCTTTGGCCGCGGCCGCGCTGAAGGCGGCGCTCGACCGCGGCGGCCCGTTTACGGCGGAGGTCGAAACGTTTGCCGCCGTCGCGCCCAATGCGCCGGAACTCGCCGAGCTGCGCACGATCGCCGTGCAAGGCGTGGCCACGCGTCAGGAACTCGTCACCGAAGCCGACGCAGCCGCCAAGGCGATGATCGCCGCCGGGCGGGTCGTTGACGAGAACGCCGGCTTCTTCGCGCGTCTGTGGGACAGCGCATCGTCGCTCGTGTCCGTCCGCCCCATCGGCGCGGTCGAAGGTGCGGGCGTGCCTGAAACCGTCGCGCGCATGGAGCAGGCCGTGAAAGACGGCGACCTCGCCAAAGCGATCGCCGAATACGACACGCTGCCGGAGGCCGCGAAAGCGGCGGGCGCGGCCTATGCCGACAAGATCCGGCAGCGGCTCGCCGCGGAGGCGCTGGTCGACAAGGCGCTGGCGGGCGCGCTGAAGGCGGCTTAGGCTAGGGCAATGATCCGTATCCTGTTCTTTGTTCTGGTCGTTTTCGCGCTTGGGCTGGGTTTTGCCTGGTTGGCCGACAGGCCCGGCGAGATGGTCATCACTTTTGCCGGCTATCAGTATCAGGTGACGCTGCTTGTCGCGGCAGCAGGCATCACCGCGCTGGTCGCGGCCGTCATGCTTATCTGGTGGCTGCTGAAGGCTGTCTGGAACAGCCCCTATACGATCACCCGCTATTTCCGCGTCCGTCGCCGCGATCGCGGTTATCAGGCGCTGTCCACCGGCATGATCGCCGCTGGCGCAGGCGACGGTTCGCTGGCGCGCAAGATGAACAAGCAGGCGGCGAAATTCATCCGCGCCGATCAGGAGCCGCTGATCCATCTGCTCGACGCGCAAGCCTCGCTGCTCGAAGGCGATCATGAGACGGCGCGGGCGAAGTTCGAAGCAATGCTCGACGATCCGGAGATGCGGCTGCTTGGCCTGCGCGGCCTCTATCTCGAAGCGGAGCGGCTCGGCGACCGGCAGGCAGCGAGACACTATGCGGGCCGCGCGGCGGAGGTGGCACCGCAGCTTGCCTGGGCGTCGAACTCCACGCTGGAGGACAAGGCGGCGGAAGGCGACTGGGATGCAGCGCTGCGTCTCGTCGACAGCCAGAAGCTGACCAAGCAGATCGACCGCGCGGCGGCCGACCGCCGCCGCGCCGTGCTGCTCACGGCGAAGGCGCAGTCGCTGATCGATTTCGATGTCGTCGCCGCGCGCAATGCTGCGGCGGAAGCCAACAAACTCGCGCCGTCCTTCGTGCCGGCCGCCTCGACTGCCGCACGCGCATTGTTGAAACAGGACGATGTACGCAAAGGCTCGAAGCTCATCGAAGCGGCGTGGAAGATTGAGCCGCATCCGGAATTGGCTGCGCTTTATGTTCATGCGCGCGGCGCGGACGGACCGGGCGACCGCCTGGTGCGCGCCAAGCGTCTGCAATCGATCCGGCAGAACAATCCGGATTCCTCGCTCGCGGTCGCACGTGCAGCACTCGAAGCAAGCGACTACAAGCTCGCCCGCGAGGAAGCCGAAGCGGCGATCCGCATGCGCCCGAGCGAGGGCGCCTATCTGCTGCTCGCCGATGTCGAGGAGGCCGAATCGGGCGATCAGGGCAAGGTCAGGCAGTTGCTCGGCCGCGCCGTGCGCGCGCCGGCCGATCCGGCTTGGGTCGCGGACGGCGTGGTTTCGGAAAAATGGGCGCCGGTGTCGCCCGTCACCGGGCGTGTCGATGCCTTCGAGTGGCGCGTGCCGATGGAGCGTGTCGGCGCGCTGATCGAGGATGCAAGCGAAGCCGTGGGCCAGCGCGCCGTTCTGGCCGCGCCGGAGAAAGTGGCGGATGACCTCATCGAGGTCGAACCCGCGGCGCTCGATCAAGCCGTTCAGGCGACCGACATCGTTCCTGCCCCAGCACCCGTCGCCGAAGCCGCGAACGACAGTGCGCCGCGGCTGCCCGACGATCCGGGCGTCGAGACGGACGAGGCGGAGAAAGACCAGCGCCGTTTCCGTTTGTTCTGACGCAACCTTCGCGCTACTCCTCCGCCATGCTCGACCGATTTGTCTCCTTCATCAAACAGCTCGACGCGCCGAAGCGCGGCGGGCAGGACAGTTCCGACGATCCGCGCATCGCGGCGGCCGCGCTGATGTTTCACGTGGTGAATGCCGACGGGATCCTGGAGGAGCATGAAGTCGCCAAGCTGCGCGGACTGCTGTCCGAAACCTATGAGGTGACGGGCGAGGCGCTCGACGCGCTGATCGCCGCGGGCCAAAAGGCCGACCAGGAGGCGATCGATTTTTACGCCTTCACCAGCGTGCTCAACCGGCACCTCGACGAGAATGCGCGCAAGGAGCTGATCGGCCTTCTGTGGGAGGTCGTCTACGCCGATGGCGAGATGCACGAGCTGGAGGACAACACGGTCTGGCGCGTCGCCGAACTGCTCGGCGTCGATAATCGCGACCGTGTCGAACTTCGCCGCCGTGCGAAGGCCGAGGCTGGAGGCGGAGCCGACTGATATGCCACCGCGTCCGCGGCCGAAGATACTCATCGTCCTGCACCAGGAACATTCGAGCCCGGGCCGCGTCGGCCATCTGCTTTTCGAATCCGGGTTCGAGCTTGATATCAGGCGCCCGCCGCTCGGCGATGAATTGCCGGAGACGCTCGACCATCATGCCGGCGCCGTCGTGTTCGGCGGCCCGATGAGCGCCAACGATCCCGAAGACTACATCAAGCGAGAGACGGACTGGCTTGCGGTGCCGCTAAAGGAGGACCGGCCGTTTCTCGGCATCTGCCTTGGTGCGCAGATGCTCTGCAACCATCTCGGCGGCAAGGTCGAGGGGCATGGCGACGGTCTTGTCGAGATCGGCTGGTATCCGCTGAAGCCGACGGACGAGGGCAAGGCGCTGCTGCATTGGCCGGAGATGGTCTACCAGTTTCATCGTGAAGGATTTTCGCTGCCGAAGGATGCGACCTTGCTGGCGACGGCCGAGGCGTATCCCAACCAGGCGTTCCGCTATCGCAAGAATGCCTGGGGCATACAGTTCCATGCCGAATTGACGGCGGTGATGATGCACCGCTGGGTGGTGCGCGGCGCGCACCGCTTCGAACTGCCCGGCGCGCAGCAAGGGCGCGATCACCTCGGCGGTCGGCTGATCTGGGACATGCATTTGAAGCGCTGGCTGGTCGAATTTCTCGCGCTGGTCTTCGGCAATCCGGAGAAAGATATTTCCATCGCCGGGAAGGCGAAAACTTCCCGACGCTTGCGCGCGTAGAACTCGAGCTAGTGCCGCCCGTCGAGATGCCTGATTTTGCGCAGTTCCGGGAAAAGCCACGCCCATAGGCCCGCCACCGCGACCGCGCCGACGCCGCCGAAAACCACCGCCGGAACCGTGCCGATCAGCGCCGCCATCGTGCCGGCGCGGAATTCGCCGAGCTCGTTGGATGCGCCGATGAAAACCATGTTCACGGCGTTGACCCGTCCGCGCACATGGTCCGGCGTCCAGAGCTGGATCAGCGTCTCGCGCACATAGACGCTGATCATGTCGGTGGCGCCCAGCATGGCGAGCGCGAAGATCGACAGCGCCGCATATGTCGAAACGCCGAACAGCACGGTGAAGACGCCGAACAGCGCGACGAAGGCGAACATGAGGATGCCGGCATTGTCCTTGATCGGGTGCCCGGCCAGCCAGACGGCGACCAGCAGCGCGCCGATGCCTGGTCCGGCGCGCAGCAGGCCAAGTCCCCAGGGCCCAAGCTCCAGAATGTCGCGCGCATAGACCGGCAGCAACGCCACGGCGCCGGAGAGCAGCACGGCGAACAGATCGAGCGAGATCGCGCCGAGCACGACCTTCTCGCCCCAGATGTAGCGGAAGCCGGCAAACAATGTTTCCAGCGTCGGCTTGTCGGTCTCGGTGCGCTGCTGGGGCCGCGGGATCGAGAAGACGAGGATGCTGGAGACGATCATCATCACAAAAGCGATGCCATAAGCGACTTCCGCCGAGATGCCGTAGAGCAGGCCGCCGGCGACTGGACCGACGATGGTCGCGATCTGCCAGGCGCTCGAATTCCAGGCGACCGCATTGGCGAAATCTTCCGGCGGGACAAGGTTGGCGACAAGCGAACCGGCGGCCGGGCCGAAGAAGGCGCGGGCGACGCCGAACACCGCGAGTACGGCGAAGATGGGGCCGGGGCCGGTCAGGCCGCGCAGTGCGAGCAGCACCAGCGCAAATGCGCAGACGGCTTCAAGCAGCGCGGCGAGACCCATGATCAGCCGCCGGCCGAAGCGGTCGGCGACGACGCCGGTGACGAGCACAAGCAGAAGCGACGGCAGGAACTGGATGACGCCGACCAGGCCCAGATCGAAGGGATCGCGGGTCAGGTCGTAGACCTGCCAGCCCACCGCGACCGAAACGATCTGGGTGGAGAACGTCGCGAAGAACCGCGCCGTCCAGAACCTCAGGAAGGCGTTGTGGCGGAAGGCGGCGTAACGATTGTCGGAAGGTTCGGAGGCGGCGGACATTTCTGGTGGTCAGGAGAGAGCCGGCATCAGCTGCGCGGCGGGATGGAGAGCGTCTAGCGCAAACGCTCGTCCGATGCGCGGTTTTTCTATTCGTGGACCAAAAAGCGATGCACGTCAGCGGATTGCGGTTCGCAGATATTTGTCGACGCGTGTGAAATGCCTGACACACTTTTCCTGTCAGGAATGCGGAAAATGTCCGGAGCGAAATTTAGGTATTCACATGTGAAATTTAGGTAGTTGCGCCGTTGGACACTGGCGCATCCCGGCTGTCAAATAGCCGTACTCACGACGGCGTCTCTTGTACTTAAAAAGGAAAACGAGCATGGCAACGCTTACCGTCAGACCGTTTCCGAGTGCCACCTTCACCTTTCCGCAGTTCGTTGGCTTCTTCGACTGGGCAACAACGGCCGCCACCGCGACAAACCTCAGCTCGACCGGCTTCAAGCTTTCCGGCGCCTTCGCCGGTAAGCACGTGACAGCCGACGCGCGCGGCACCGGCCTGAAGTATGACGACGATGGCATCCTCGGCGGAACGATCACGTCACTCTCATTCGCGTTCAACGGCGCGAAGCAGGCGCAGATCGCCGGCGCCTTCAACGGACATGCTCTGCGTGTCGCCATCTTCGATGACGAAAGGCGCGATCCGTTCGCGATCGAGCGGCTGTTCATGAGCTACGACTGGGTGTTCAACGGTACCAATCGTGCCGAGGTTGCGCCAAAGACATTGCGCGTCGGCGATGGCGCGTCCTTCAATCTGAAGGGAGACGATTTGATCCGACTGTTTGGCGGCAATGACACCTTCTATTCGGGCGGCGGCAACGACCAGATCTATGGCGGCAACGGCAACGACAATCTCGATGGAGGCGACTCGGGCGACAAACTGTTTGGCAACGCCGGCAACGATAAACTGATCGACACGACGACGGGCAACGACACGCTGAATGGCGGCGCCGGGAATGACATTTTGGATGGTGGGCGGAACGCCGACCTGCTGATCGGCGGCGCCGGCGGTGATCGATTTCAGTTCACCGTAAGCCCCGTTGGATCTTTCCCGGGTGTCGACCGGATCCAGGATTTTCAGTCGATCGACACGATCGTGCTCGCGAAGGCGGTGTTTTCCAAGCTCGTGCGCGGTTGGTTGAATCCAGAATATCTCAGCAAGACCGGTGTCGCCGCGGATGCGAATGACCGGATTGTCTACAACCCCGCCACCGGTGCGCTCTATTACGATCCCGACGGTGACGGATCGGCGTCGCGAATTCAGTTCGCCACCTTGGTGAACAAGCCGACGCTCGCCGCACACGACTTCCTGGTGATCTGACCGCAAAGCTCGCGCTCGTCCAGTGCCGGCATCCTGACGGGGCGGCCGACGTCACTGCCAGCCACCAACCTCTATGGTCGGCGGCTAGACGGCGACCTCGCCGTCGAAGATGCGGCGCCGTGCGACGTCGATATGGTTGTGCATTGCCTCGTGTGCCGCATCGGCATCGCTTGCCGAGATCGCCTCGAAAATCGCCTTGTGCTCGGCCTGGCGCAGGTGAAGCTTCTTCCTGGGGTTCTGCAACGAAAGCTGCCGGTTCAGCAGCATGGCCGTCTTCATCGATTCTTCCAGGGAATAGAGCGTGGTCGAGAAATAGCTGTTGCCCGACGCATCGGCCACCGCCTTGTGAAACCGGAAATCCGAATCCACATCGATCATATCGCTGGCGGCGGCACTCTCCTGGGCGTCCAGGAGATCGCTGATCGTGTTCAGCATGGCTTTATCGCGACGCGTGGCCGCGAGCCTCGCCGCCATCGGCTCGACGGCGATCCGAAACTCGAAGCACCGCTGGATATCGGCGATGCTGCCGATGGGTGCGAACCTGAGCAAGGCGCTGCCCGGTCGCTTGACGACAAAGCTTCCCGCTCCCTGCCGCGGCTGGATCAGCCCATCGTCCCGCAAACGTGCGAGCGCTTCCCGCACGACCGGCCGCGAAACGGAGAACTCGTCGGCGAGCGCCGTCTCGGTGGGGAGCTTGGAGCCTTCGAGATACCGTCCCTTGACGATATCGGTCAGGATCGCTTCATAAACCTGATCGCCAAGCTTCGCCTGCTGCCGCATGACCGGCCGAGCGCGCTGCGGGTTCGGCTCCGGGACATCCACCCCCTTGACCATCTTCAGACTTCACCTCGCTCCATCCGAATTTTCAGGCTGGCCTGCGCCAGACATCGGCGTCGTCTGTCGACTTGTTGGCATGTTTTACGAATTTATATCATCCTTTGTGAAAACAGCCTACCGGGACGAAGCACATAGGGGACATTTCAAGCCGGCTCAACGGCCTTCTCTCCTGCCTTCAGCCGTTTGGCAGCCGCGGCGATATCAGGCAGGAGATCGTCCGACACTTCGCTCATCAGCGGCAGGACCGGCCCCATGTCGGCAACGTCCGCAAGGGTCACTGCGGCGTGCAGGATTTCGGCGGGGCCGTATGTATCCCGTAAATTTTCGAGCTCGAGAAAACGCTGCCGGATCTGCTCGGCGCGCGCGTAATCTTTTGCCTTGAGCGCGCCGAGAAGGCTCGTCGAGGACGCCGGCGCGACCGAACCCGACCCCGTCGTGAAGCCCTTCAGCCCAAACGTCCGGAAGTGCGCCAGAGCGGGACGTTCGCCGATACCGCTGACGATCCGGTCGGTGCCGATCGCATCGACCAAACGGGTGAGGTAATCGTCAATTTCCGGCTTTTCCCGGACGATCGCGTACTTCACGAAAAGCACGCAGCCGTCCCGGTCGAGCGCCGCGATCTGGTCGACGCTGAGATAACCCTCTGTTTTGGCGTAGATAACTAGAGGCTGATTCAGTTTGTCCGCCGCATATCGAATGGCGCGCTCGAGCCCGACGGGAGAGAAGTTTGCCGTGGTCGGAAGGACCATGGCCGCCGGGAATTTTCTGCGTGCCAGAATCGTCGCCTGGTCCCGCATCGCTCCGAAGGCGGGGCCGATAGATGGTATCACCCATGTATCGGGTCCGACGGTCTCCTCGAGGAAGTCGAGAACCTCTTCGTATTCAGAGATGGCGATGTTGTAGAAGTTGGCGTTGCCGCCGCACATAATGATCGAAATGCCGCCTGCTTCGAGATGGCGGATCAGGCGCTTGTTGGGATCGGCAGCGAAATCCAGCTCCTTCGTTCGCGCCATCGGCGGTACGGCGATGACGGATGATTGCCACTCGGCCGGGCCGTTGAGGGTTGTTCGCATTCCATCCTCCTGAATTCTGTACTGCTACGAACGCCTGGCGCCGTGCGTATTCGATTGCGATCAAAGCGGGGCAAAAACCGCGGGCAGCGGCCATGCGATTTGTTAAAAGTTGTCAGTTCAAACCCGTTCTCATTGCTGGCCGCCATCCGCCGCTGACAAAGCCTGTTCCGCTGCGATTGTGACCGACTCATGCAAACCATTGACACGAAGACTCTCGACCGCCAAGTTAGAATATGTAATCTTGACTTACAACATCCATTTGCCGATTCTTGCATCAAGTGAGGGCAAGGACGGGAATGAACAGACGGATCGGGCTGCGCGAACAAGGGACGACAGTCCCGGCGGCTGCCCGACCTGCCCGCAATCGGGACAGCGCATAAAGGGGATGGCCGGATGGCAAGGATATTGCTGAAGAATCTCAGGAAGGCCTTCGACGACAACGAGGTCGTCTGCGGCATCAATCTCGAGATCCTTCACAACGAGTTCGTCGCCCTGGTCGGACCCTCGGGATGCGGCAAGAGCACGACCTTGCGTATGATCGCCGGCCTTGAAGACATCACCTCCGGCGAGGTCGTCATCGGCGACAGGATCGTCAATGCCGACCAACCGAAGGATCGCGACATCGCGATGGTTTTCCAGAACTACGCGCTCTATCCGCATATGACGGTCTATCAGAACATGTCGTTCGGGCTGCGGCTGAAGCGGCTGCCGAAGGACGTCATTCACGAGCGCGTCCTGAAGGCGGCGGAGGTTCTGAACATCACCGAGCTGCTACAGCGGCGGCCGAAGCAGCTCTCCGGCGGGCAGCGCCAGCGGGTCGCGATGGGCCGGTCGATCGTGCGCAACCCGCAGGCGTTCCTGTTCGACGAACCGCTGTCGAATCTCGACGCGAAGCTGCGCGTTCAAATGCGCACCCAGATCAAGAAGCTCCACCAGCAGATGAAGACGACGGTGGTCTATGTCACCCACGATCAGGTCGAAGCGATGACGCTGGCCGACCGCATTGTGGTCATGAACGCCGGCAGGATCGAGCAGGTCGGTACGCCACAGGAAATGTACGACCACCCGAAGACGAGATTCGTGGCCGGCTTCATTGGTTCGCCGGCGATGAACATCGTGCCCTGCACGATCGAAAAACGCGGCGGCAATCTCGGTGTCCGGCTGTCGGATGCGCTCATATTCGACATTCCCGCCAGGCGGACGCAGCAATACGAGCCTTATGCCGGCAAGCAGATGCTGTTCGGGATCAGGCCGGAGCGCATCACCGAGGCGCGCGTGCACGTGAACAGCGAGCAGATCGATTTCGAGGAAACCGTCCAGGTGCTGGAGCCCATGGGGATCGACACCATGGTTTATCTCGATGTTGGCGGCATCGAGATCGCGGCGCGGGCGGCGCCGCAGTCGGTTCGCCCGGTCGGCGAAAAGATGCGCTTTTCGATCGATCTGTCGAACATGCATCTGATCGATCCGCAGACGGACAAGGTTGTCTGACCGGCAGGCGAGGCAGGCCAGCCGAAGCCGGACGGCAGACGGGACCAGCGTTATGAAAATCACGTCCATCGACACGTTTCTGATGCGGGCCGGAAGCCCTCCGACGACGAGCATCGCAACAAATCCGACCGCGGAGAGCGGTAGCGTGTGGGCCGCGCGCAACTGGCTGTTCGTTCGGATCAACACCGACAGCGGCATATACGGGCTTGGCGAATGCAGCGGCTGGCCGCGGGTCATTGAAACGGCGGTGCGCGATCTTGCTTCGTTGCTGGTCGGTCAGGATCCCACCCACATCGAGCGCCTCTGGGGCCGCATGATGGGCGCCATGATGGGGCACGGGACGTTGGGCACGGTAGGCGCCGGCGCGATGACGGGCATCGACATGGCCTTGTGGGACATCAAGGGCAAGGCGCTGAACACGCCAGTCTGGAATCTGCTTGGCGGCAAGGTGCGTGACCGCATCCGCGTCTATGGTCACGCCGGCACGCCCGAGCGGGCGCGAGACCTCGTGACGCGCGGGTTCACCGCCATCAAGACCGGAGGGCTTTCCAGTCCCGTGGAGCGGGTCGCGGCGATCCGTGATGCGGTCGGCGCGGATGTCGATCTGATGGTAGACATGCATGGTCCGCCATGGCTGACGACCAAGGACGCGATCCTGCTGGGACGCGCGCTTGAA
>DATJTE010000194.1:0-7579 GCA_035503715.1 Rhizobiaceae bacterium
CTGAATTGATCGGTCCCCGGAACGCCTCCGCGTCATCGGCGGCGATCTGATAGTAGAGGATCGCGAAGGCGATCACGGTGCCGAAGTAGGACGTGAACATGTAGGCGAGCACCGCCCACCGCGACTTCTGCGAGACGGCCGTCGCGAAGCGCAGATGTTCCGGCACCGCGTTGTAGATGCTCGCCAGCGAAATCAGTGCGCCCTGCGCCGAGAACCATGCGACCAGCGCGAACACCGCGAACACGATCATCGTGCTCACATTGTCGGTCGTCGCCGCGCGGTAGACCTCGCGCAGGACGACGAGCACGACGATCACGTTCAGACCGTGATAGAGCCACTTCTTCACCAGCAAAAATCCATGACGATCCCTCCGCGCTCGTGCAGCGTAGGGCTGCGGCGGCGACAAATCCAGCGTGGCGAGGCGTATCGTCAGCGTTGACGGTGACGAGCGCTCCGGCGGCGTTTTGTCAGCAACTGTCAGCAGTCTTCGCCAATCTCATCCACGCCCTCTCAGCCTCCCCGATAATGCAGCCATCGCCCTCATCGGGACCCTGGAGCTAGACCAGGTTTCAGGGGAGGGAGACGGCGTCCGGGCCGGTGGCACTGTGGTCGTGCCACTTAGGGAGTCGATCCCCAAGACCCGGTCCCTGGAGGCGGTCAGCGCTGGCGGCGCAAATGCTCAGGCCAGCCCACCAAGCCCAGGGAAAGAGCGTCGGCGGGGCGCGGGAGACCGCGCCAGTATTTAGTTTCGGTAGGCTCGGCCCCGCGCCCCGCTTCCCGAACCGCGACGCCTCGACCGGCGAAGCCGTGTCGAGAAAGCGAGTCGCGGCACCGAGACTGCACCTCAGAAGATCGAGGTGTGCTCTTTGACAATGGCCAGGCCGGCAAAAAACCGGAGCGTGGCAACGGAGAAGCGCGCGCTCTTTCCTCTCCCCGTTCACGGGGAGATGGAGGTCAGGCCGGTGCCTTGCCGCCGATCATCTGCGTGACCTCTGCGGCCGCCGCACTCACTAGCGGGCCGATCGTTTCGATGCGCTCGGGTGTCACGCGCACCGTCGGTCCCGAGATCGACACGCCGCCGACCGGCTCGCCGAACTCGTTGAAGATGGGTGCTGCCACGCAGCGCATGCCGGGATGCCGTTCTTCGTCGTCGAGCGACCAGCCGCGCTTCCTGATTTCGCGCAGATCGACGCCGAGCCGGTCGCGGTTGGACAGCGTTCGCTCGGTGAAGGCCTCGAGCCCGGTCCGGCCGACGATCGCCGCGACGCGCTCGGCCGGAAGATGAGCGAGCACCGCCTTGCCGATGCCCGACGCGTGGAACGGGCTGCGCTGACCCGGCCGGAAAAAAGCGCGGATCGCCTGATGCGTTTCCACTTGGCTGACGAAGACGACGCAGTCATCCTCGGCGACGCCGAGATTGGCGGTCTCGCCGGTCTTCTCCATCAGCTCCTGCATGACGATGCGCGCGCGGTCGATCAGCTTGCGCCGCCGGAGAAACGCTGCGCCCATGCGATAGGTCTCGACACCGATCGACCAGAGCTGCTCGACCTTGTCGAACTCGACCATGCCGTGCGCTTCCAGCGTGGTGAGCATGCGATAGGCGGTCGAGGCGGCGAGCCCGGAGCGCGCCGAAACTTCCGAGAGCGACAGCCCGTCACCCTCGGCGACGATCGCCAGAATCTTCAGCGCGCGATCCAGCGACTGGACCGAACTGGAATCGGCGGGAGCGTTGAACGAGCGGGGCCGGCCGCGCTGGCGCTTTTCGGTGTTTTCCATGCGTGACGGAATAAAATAATTTTCCACAGATTGGAATATGTGTCGGGTGAAAAACAAAATCACTGCTAAAACAGGTGGTTACATATTTTTCCACTGAATGGAAAAGAATTCTGAAAAAATTGAAAAATACGAAAAACCTGCGATTGTCGGCCAGTCACACGCTTCCGCCGGGAGGATCACATGGCCAGAATGCGCGCCGTCGATGCAGCCGTTCTTGTTCTCGAACGCGAGGGGATCAATTGCGCCTTCGGCGTGCCGGGCGCGGCGATTAACCCGTTCTATGCGGCGCTGAAGGCGAGGGGTTCGGTCCGCCACATCCTCGCCCGCCACGTCGAGGCAGCCTCGCACATGGCCGAGGGTTATACCCGCGCCAAGGCAGGCAATATCGGCCTCTGCATCGGCACGTCGGGCCCGGCCGGCACGGACATGATCACCGGCCTCTACTCGGCCTCCGCCGACTCGATCCCGATTCTGTGCATCACCGGCCAGGCGCCGCGCGCGCGGCTGACCAAGGAAGATTTTCAGGCCGTCGACATCGCCGCGATCGCCGCACCGGTCGCGAAGTGGGCGGTCACCGTCATGGAGCCGTATCTGGTGCCTATGGCCTTCCAGAAGGCGTTTCATCTGATGCGCTCGGGCCGCCCCGGTCCGGTGTTGATCGACATGCCGGTCGACGTTCAGTTGGCCGAGATCGAGTTCGACATTGACGCTTACGAGCCACTGCCGGTCTACAAGCCGAAGATGACGAAGAAGCAGGCCGAGAAGACGCTCGTCATGCTGAACGCCTCGGAGCGGCCGCTGATCGTTGCCGGCGGCGGTATCATCAATGCCGACGCCTCCGACCTTTTGACCGAATTCGCCGAGATCGTCGGCGTTCCCGTCATTCCGACCCTGATGGGTTGGGGCACGATCCCCGACGATCATCCGCTGATGGCCGGCATGTGCGGCCTCCAGACCTCGCATCGCTACGGCAATGCGACGATGCTCGCGTCGGACTTCGTGCTCGGCGTCGGCAATCGCTGGGCGAACCGCCACACCGGTTCCGTCGACAAGTACACGGCCGGCAGAAAATTCGTGCACATCGACATCGAGCCTACACAGATCGGCCGCGTCTTCGCGCCTGATCTCGGCGTCACATCGGATGCGGGCGCGGCGTTAAAGATGCTGCTCGACGTTGCGACCGAATGGAAGACCGCCGGCAAGTTGCGCGACTGGTCGGCCTGGGTGAAGGAGTGCCAGGCGCGCAAGAAGTCGCTGAAGCGCAAGACCCATTTCGACAACGTCCCGCTGAAGCCGCAGCGCGTCTATGAGGAGATGAACAAGGCGTTCGGCCGCGACACGACTTATGTCACGACCATCGGCCTGTCGCAGATCGCCGGCGCGCAGTTCCTGCACGTCTACCGTCCGCGCAACTGGATCAATTGCGGCCAGGCCGGCCCGCTCGGCTGGACGCTGCCGGCGGCTCTCGGCGTGCGCGCCGCGAACCCGGATGCGAACATCGTCGCGCTGTCCGGCGACTACGACTTCCAGTTCATGATCGAGGAGCTGGCCGTCGGCGCGCAGCACAGACTGCCCTACATCCACGTCGTCGTGAACAACGCCTATCTCGGTCTGATCCGGCAGGCGCAGCGCGGCTTCCAGATGGATTTCGAGGTGAGCCTCGCATTCGAGAACATCAATAAGGCGGGCGACGCCGATGCCGGTTACGGCGTCGATCACGTCGCGGTTGCCGAGGCGATGGGCTGCAAGGCGGTTCGGGTGAAGAAGCCGGAAGAGTTCGGCGCGGCGTTCAAGGAGGCGAAGCGCCTGATGAAGGAGCACAAGGTTCCGGTCGTGCTCGAATTCATCCTCGAACGCGTCACCAACATCTCGATGGGAACGGAGATCGACTCCATCACCGAATTCGAGGAGCTTGCCGAAAAGAACGAGGACGCGCCGACGGCGATCGTCCTGCTGGACTAGGAGATTTTTCGATGCCGCGCTTTTCCGCCAATCTGTCGATGCTCTTCCAAGAGCACGAATTCCTCGACCGTTTTGACGCCGCGGCGCGCAACGGCTTCACCGGCATCGAATATATCGGCCCGTACGACCACGCGCCGGACGTCGTTGCCGCGCGGCTGAAGAAGAACGGCCTGACACAGGTGCTCTTCAACCTGCCGGTCGGTGACTGGGCGAAGGGCGAGCGCGGCATCGCGGTCCTGCCGGAACGCATCCACGAGTTCCGCCAGGGCGTCGCCAAGGCGATCACCTATGCGCACGCGCTGGGCTGCGAGCAGGTCAACTGCCTCGCCGGCATCACGCCGATGGGAGCGGACCGCAAAACGCTGGAGAATATCTTCGCCGACAATCTGGCCTTCGCCGCGGAGAAACTGGAGCAGGCGGGGATCCGCCTGCTGATCGAGCCGATCAACACGCGCGATATCCCAGGCTTTTTCCTAAACACATCGAGCCAGGGGTTGGCGCTGATGGATCGCGTCGGCTCGAAGAACCTCTTCCTGCAATACGACATCTACCACATGCAGATCATGGAGGGGGATCTCGCCCGGACGATCGAGACGAATCTCAGCCGCATTGCGCATATCCAGCTTGCGGACAATCCCGGCCGTCACGAGCCGGGGACGGGCGAGATCAACTATCCCTTCCTCTACGAGCATCTCGACCGCATCGGCTACACCGGCTGGGTCGGCGCGGAGTACAAGCCGAAAGCGGGTACTGAAGCGGGGCTTGGCTGGTTCAAGGCGATGGCCGGTAAGAGCAGCGCGGCGGCATAAGAAGCGGGAATGACGGCAATGGAAAAAATCGGCTTCATCGGTCTCGGCATCATGGGTGCGCCGATGGCGGGGCATCTGCTCGACGCGGGTTATATGGTGATCGCGAGCGACCATCGCAAGCCGCTACCGTCTGACCTGACCGCGAAAGGGCTCAAGGCGATGAAGGGACATGCGGCCGTCGCCAAGGCTGCCGACATCATCATCACCATGGTACCCGACACGCCGCAGGTCGAAGAGGTGCTGTTCGGTGAAGACGGCGTCGCGTCCGGCCTGTCGAAGGGCAAATTAGTCATCGACATGAGTTCGATCTCGCCGATCGCCACAAAAGATTTTGCGAAGAAGATCAACACGCTCGGCGCGGACTATCTCGACGCGCCCGTGTCGGGCGGCGAAGTCGGCGCAAAAGCAGCGTCGCTCACCATCATGGTCGGCGGATCCGAAAAGGCGTTCGAGCGCGCCAAGCCCGTCTTCGAGAAGATGGGCAAGAACATCACGCTGGTCGGCGACAACGGCGTCGGCCAGACGACCAAGGTCGCGAACCAGATCGTCGTCGCGCTCACCATCGAGGCCGTTGCCGAGGCGCTGGTCTTCGCGTCGAAGGCGGGTGCTGATCCCGCAAAAGTGCGTCAGGCGCTGATGGGCGGGCTGGCGGCCTCGCGCATCCTCGAAGTGCATGGCGAGCGCATGATCAAGCGCACCTTCGCGCCGGGCTTCCGCATCGAACTGCACAGCAAGGATCTGAACCTCGCGCTGGAAGGGGCAAGGTCGCTCGGCGTCTCGCTGCCGAACACCTCGACCACGCAGCAGCTCTTCAATTCATGCGCGGCGAATGGTGGCGCGAAGGACGATCATTCCGGGCTGGTGAAAGCGCTGGAGCGGATGGCTGGCCACGACGTGGCGTAGCGCCAGCGCCCTCCCTCCACGGGTACGACCTCTTCTTAATGACGCGCACTGCGGCGACGACCCCACCCGCCTCGCTTCCGGCGGCTTCGCCGCCGGGCTCGGCACCCTCCCCTCAAGGGGGAGGGAACGCGGCTCAGCCTTTCAGAAACCTTCTCGCCGCGTAAAGCGCTACCGCCGCCGCATTCGACACGTTGAGCGAGCGGATCGCGCCCGGCATGTCGAGGCGCGCCAGCGCGGTGACGGTTTCGCGCGTCTTCTGCCGCAGTCCTTTTCCCTCGGCGCCAAACACCAGCGCGATGCGCTCACCGGCGAACGTTGCTTCGAGTTCGGCCGGTCCATCCGAGTCGAGCCCCACCGTCTGGAAGCCTGCTTCGGCCAAGGTGCCGAGCGCTTCGGCAAGATTGCGCACCTCGATCATGTCTATGTGTTCCAGCGCGCCTGACGCCGCCTTGGCAAGCACGCCGGATTCGGATGGGCTGTGGCGCGACGTCGTCACCAGAGCGCCGGCGCCGAAGGCCACCGCCGAGCGCAGCACCGCACCGACATTATGCG
The DNA here is from genome assembly GCA_035503715.1 of Rhizobiaceae bacterium. GTDB lineage: Bacteria > Pseudomonadota > Alphaproteobacteria > Rhizobiales > Rhizobiaceae > OAS926. The sequence continues at coordinate 6,003 of DATJTE010000194.1, forward strand.
GGTCGGTCACCTGGTCGAGCACGACAACCAGCGGTGTGTCGCCAAGCGCGTCGAGCCGCTTCGGCACCAGCGGCTGCGCTTCGATCAGCGCGCCTTGGTGCACGGCGTCCGAGCCGGTGATCTTGTCGATGTCGCGCGGCTCGACGATCTCGACCGGGAAGCGCAGCGCATTCGTGTCGGCGATCGACATCCGCTCAAGCGCATTGCGGGTCGCCAGCATGCGCACGATCTTCCGCTTCGGGTTGTCGATCGCCGCGCGCACCGTGTGCAGTCCGTAAAGTCGCACCAGCCCGTCGGTCGGCGCATCGCCCGGTTCGATTTTGGGCTTCGGCCTGAATGCTAGCGCACCGCCGCGCTTCTCGTCGCGATGTGCACGCCGGAGATTCGCGTAGTGCGTGTCCTTCGGCGTGCCGGCTCTGGAATCCTTGCTCATGGCAGGCTCTATAGCCGCGCTGATGCCCCTTGGATATGGCGGCTTCTGTGCCAAATTTGCTGCGGCGATTTCACCGCGGGGCGCGGTTGACAGGGTAGGGGTCAGTCGCCATAAGGCGCTTCGCGGATTTTCCGGGCTTCCCGGGCCTCCGCTCTCTGGCTCCGTCGGCAGTATGGAAGGGTGCCCGAGTGGTTAAAGGGGACGGACTGTAAATCCGTTGGCTCAGCCTACGCTGGTTCGAATCCAGCCCCTTCCACCACTGCCGCGCCGGACGCCAGCTTGGAAAGCATATCGCTTTTCAGCCGGCATCGTGGCATGAAGCAGGCAGCGCGGGTGTAGCTCAATGGTAGAGCAGCAGCCTTCCAAGCTGAATACGAGGGTTCGATTCCCTTCACCCGCTCCAAAATCACGCGTGATCAATCCGCCGGGCTGCACATCTGCAGGCGGTTGCCGTCCGGATCATAGAAACTCGCGAAGGTGACGAAGCCTGGAAAGGTCTGCGGGTCTTCGCATGTCACGCCGCGGGCGCGAAGTTCGTCGACCGCCTTGCTGCAATCCTCGACATTGAGCACCAGCGTCGTGCCGGTCGATGGCGCCCAGCCTGGCGCCGCGGGCACAATCGACAGATTCCCTGAATCGCGCCCGGTCGAGAACTCGATCCAGCCTGCTTCCGGCAGATTGTAGAGCGGCTCGCCGAGGCCAAGCGTGCTGCCGTAGAAGATGCGGGCGCGATCGAGGTCCCTGACCGAGATCGACACGACGTTGATGCCGCGAAAGGGTCCGTCCATGCGTCGCTCCCTTGCATACTCGACCCGACAGTACCCATATGGGGCTTAACTTCAACGAATGCGCCAGATCAAGCGGCACCGGGCTTGCCCGGCAGGGGCCCGTTTTCATGGGACCTTGTCTTTTTATGGCTTTGCCGCTAATCGCCCGCATTCATTCCAACCCAGCGATTTGAGGTCCAGGGAAAGAGACGATGGCCAAGGGTAAATTTGAGCGCAACAAGCCGCATGTGAACATTGGCACGATTGGTCACGTTGACCATGGCAAGACGAGTTTGACGGCGGCGATCACGAAGTATTTTGGCGAGTACAAGCCGTACGACCAGATCGACGCCGCACCTGAGGAGAAGGCGCGCGGC